>NZ_DYYK01000131.1:0-13821 GCF_020741705.1 Bacteroides coprosuis | reverse complement strand
AAAGCGAAAAAGAAATACCTAATGGACATGAATGGCTATATTGAATTGGAAACTGGAATTGATTTAGGTGGTAATATTTCGCAGAAGGTAATGCAATATGATTTGATAGAGTTGGATTATAAATAGGGATTCTTTCCTTAATTTTTACGTTATAAAAATTGGATGAGATGCATAAAACAATTGTTATGTTGGTGGTTATTGGAGTTGGGTTTGTACATGGCAAAGCTCAGCGGGTATTAGATGAAACACATCTAAAATGTAGCTATATTTATACTTCCCTTAAAGATACTATTAGTAGAACTCAAAAGGATGATTTATTGTACTTACAAATAGGAAAAAACCTTTCTAAATGTTATAGCTACTATACCTATCAAAGTGATTCGTTGAGTTCTACTAAAGATGGTATAGAAACTAGTCGTCAGCTTTTTAAAAAGGCTATGGCCGAAACTAAAGGGGTTCCTCAAGGAGGCTTTCCATATAAGCGCATGAGGACTTGTGTTTATAAAAATTATCCGCAAGGGAAAATGACTGTAACAGATGGTATATCTAGCCAAGACTATATATATGAAGATGTATTAAATGCACAAAATTGGTATGTATTGGACAGTATAAAAACAATTTTGGATTACACTTGCCAAAAAGCAAAATGTGATTTTAGAGGTAGACAATGGACTGCGTGGTTTTCAACAGAGATTCCTATTAGCGATGGCCCGTGGAAATTTTCAGGTTTACCTGGATTAATTATGGAGGCTTATGATAAAGGAAGACAATATCATTTTCTTATTAATGGGCTAGAAAATGTGAAACGAGAGAAGATTGTCTTCAGCAAATCCAATACTGGGAATAAAAAATTTGAAAAAACAAATCGAAAAGATTTTTTAAAAGCTTGGAAGCGTTATCTGATGGATATTAATGGCTATATAAAATTGGAGACCGGAATTGATTTAGGTGGTAAAACTTCGCAGAAGGTAATGCAATATGATTTGATAGAGTTGGATTATAAATAGGGATTCTTTCCTTAATCTTTTTACTAACACGGATTTGGGTATTCTGCTAAAATCTACAATATAAGAGCATATGAACATACCTTTAAAATGGATGTTGACTACTGTCTTTATCTTCTGTACATTGCATATAGAAGCACAGCAAGTCGTCTTATCAGGAAAGATTACTGATAAGTTAACAGGAACTCCCCTGTCGAATGTGCTAGTTACGGTACGTCCAGCAGGTGAGAATAAGATTGTAAGGTATGCACAATCATCACAAGATGGGAAATATGAGATAAAGCTTGCATCTTTTCCCGACAACCATGTCTTACATTTTTCCATGATGGGATATGCATCACAGACTATTTCATTGTTTAGTAATCTATCTCAATATGATGTAAAACTATCAGAACAAGCTACTCAACTGAAAGAAGTCCTTGTTAAGGCCCCTGGTATTCACCAACGGGGCGATACAATCTCTTATCTAGTTTCCAGTTTTGCCGATGCACAGGATAAGTCATTAGCCGATGTGTTAAAAAAATTGCCAGGTATCGAGATTGAAAAAAGTGGGTCAATAAAATACAATGGTGTGGCTATCAATAAATTTTATATTGAAGGGAAGGATTTGTTAGGTGGACGATATGGCCTGGCAACTAGTAATGTGCATCAGCAAGATGTGGGAAGTGTTGAAGTGATGGAAAACCATCAGCCGATAAAAGCATTAACTGATATCTCATTCTCACAGAGTCCAGCCATTAATATTCGGTTGAAAGAGGATGCCAAATCACGTTGGGTGGGAACAGCTAAGACTGGTGCTGGTTTTGATCCTTTTCTATGGAATGCAGAATTGTTTGTAATGCGCTTCACCGCTAAGACACAATCATTGAATACATATAAGACTAATAATACAGGAATAGATATTACTCAAGAAACCCAAAGCTTCTCTATTGATGAAATTATGGGCCAATTTTCTAAGAATTACCGTTTGAATAATTATATAAATGTGCGACCTGATAATCTGACGGATATAGATGCCAACCGGGTTCGTTTTAATAAATCTCACATGGTCAGCACCAATAATCTTTGGGCTTTGAATAAAAACTTCGATCTGACTTCCCAAATATCCTACTCGAATAACAGGTTGACTTCAGATAATTTCTCAAAAACCACTTATTTCCTAAAAGATTCGACCATAATAACTGATATAGGAGAATCGGCAACCTCCAAACAAAACCGCTTATCGACGGATATTGTACTAACCGCAAATACGACTACCTATTACTTAAAGAACAAGCTAAATGCAGATCTTTTGTGGGATGACATCAATATGGGGATTACTGGGAGCTATCCAAACTCTCAGTCTGCCTCTGTTCCTCACCATCGGTTCTCTAATGATCTGGAACTGTTAAAACGATCTGGTAAAAAAACATATACGTTGAACTCCTACAACCTGTATCAAGTCAAACCACAACATTTAAATGTTACAAGGGAAGATAAAAGACAGAAACAGAATATCCGTTCTGCGGCATTTTATACAAATACCAACACCTCGATGGCTTTCTTTATCAAACCGATATCCATAGCAATGAAAATGGGAGTTATCGGAGTGTTTCGTTCAATGAATAGTGAGTTAACAGGCTTATCTGATACACTGGGTGTAATGAGTAATGATTTATCAATGAATTACGTCAATTTGTATGTATCTCCAGAACTCGAATATAATCAAGGTGGACTTGAGGCAAAGTTTAGTATGCCTGTTTCATTTACCCCGTACCGCTACCACGATAAAATTCAGAAATCAACAGACTCTGATACTAAATTCCTTTTATCTCCTCGTCTCTATATTCGTTATCATTTTACTTCCCGTCTATCCGTTTCTATGACCGGTAGGTTGGCTCAAAATCCAGTAGAGGAGCAACAATTTTATAGTGGATTCTTACTGCAAAATTACCGAAACCTTTCCCGTGGACTTATAGATTATAATACAGCAAACCAAAAATCGGCGAGCCTGAATATTGCTTATAAGAGACCCTTAAATGCTTTTTTTGCCAATGCAAGTGTTATCCGCTCATGGTCTAAAACAAAACGTACCTCTAGCCGGTCTTTCATAGACGATTACATTTTAAACACATTTATACCACAAGATAACTCTTCGAATGTATGGATGCTAAATGGTAGTGTTAGTAAAGGGTTGGATATGATTAATGGAATGGTATCGTTACGCTCCTCCTATATGGGTTATAATGGTTCAATGTTTCAGAATGAGGTTAGTACACCTTATTCGTCGAACACATGGGATATTACCCCTAAAATCAATTCAAGGATTGCAACGTGGTGTAACTTATCGTATGAGTTCAACTATGCAAAGAACCGTTTAAGTGTGAAAGAGACAGGAGTCAAATCATCATCCCAGAGTGTTTCACAGGTGTTATCCTGTAATTTTATTCCAGGGAAAAAGTATTATATACAACTTACAGGAGAACATTACTACAATAAAATGTCAAACAATGTCTCCAAACATCTTTTCCTTGCCGATGCAGAGTTTACCTATAGCTTTGCCAGCGGATGGGAATTGAATCTTTCCGTGAAAAATATATTCAACCAGAATAGATATAGCTATACTGTATATGATGATTTAACAAGTATGAATAAAGAATACAAAATACGTCCACGGAATTTCCTAGCTAGCATGTTTTTTAGGTTTTGATTAAAAGAAACATGAAGATATCAGCTTGTGCTTTGGATATATTGAAGAAACTCTAGTATTCCCTTTTTGGCGTACAATTTCTATCTTTTGAGTGAGTTTAGCTATTTGACCTACCTCTTTGATGCGTGCGTTAAATCTATTGCTATGATACATTATCCGTTGCATAAGCTCATATTTCTCCTAACTTTGAAGTTATCTTTGTCAACACCAAATCAAGTTCATCAAACTGAGGACATGCTCTTTTAATCCATTTCTTTTTGTTGTCCTAGTGTTCAATTAATATTAAAACCTATAGTAATCAAGGTACCTTTGGTGCGAGAGTAGTTATAACAAACATATAATAGTGTCGTACCATCTTTTGTTACTCTCTTATAGAGTATATTAAGGAATGTAACTAGCCAGATCTTTTATATTAGTCGTGCATTAGTCGTGCAATAGTATTACAAACTATGGATAATTATTAAGAGTCCCGTACAAAACAATACATCTTTTTTACGCATAAATCCTAAAATATCAATAAACTTATTTTACAATAGATATAATTATTGCAAAAACAGCAATTATTGCTGATATCCCAGCTATTAAAAGAGATTGACGCGAGATACGTAACAAAACTTTATTTATCCTATATGATTGATAATTTGAGAAAGCTGTTACTGCTAAATTTTGGAATCTATGGTCTTGCAAAGCCTTCACTCCTTCTTCTGTTATTTTAAAATTTAGGATATTCTCCTTGTCGGTTTTTATAGGCTTCACTAATGATAAAAATATCATTTTTCCTATTATGGCATTAACAAATGCTACACTTGTATCCCAAACCATATCTTTAGGGGCGAACGTGTATATTATATAATTAAGCTCTTTAAATGACACTTCTTCCTTTCTATTATAGAAAAATGACTCTAAAACAATTGCCATCACGTAATATTCATTACTTTGTCTTTTAAATATACTTTTCGCAGTATTATTGTTATTTTTAATATCAATGCCTTCATAAGCCTTTATTGATTTAGAAAACTTAGAAAAAGCTTCATTCATTTTTCGAAAACTCTCTTTTTCTTCTTCAGTAAAATCTTCTATTTCACCCTCTAGTAACTCATTTAATGATCTTTTACTTTTTTCCATATACAGTTAATTTATAGTTAAGGATTTATTCACTTTTAGATTCATTATAATTTAATAGTAATAAATCAACAAAAGAGGAAGGCTAATAAAGGGAGGTAATCTTTCAACTCTACTCTTAGAATTTTTAAAGCCTGACCGATTCTGTAGTTTACGGTTTGATGCGAAACATTGAGCATTTCAGCGATCTGTTTATGAGTAAGATTCTTTTTTCGAGTAAGTTCGTATGCTTCTCGAAGCTTAGGGTCCAACTTTGTCAATGCTTTTTTATACAACACAAACAATTCATTCTCCATATAAAACTTAGGATTTTCAAACTCTTCTTTGTGCTCAAGTGCGATTGCATCGTAGGCTCTTCTCTTTATATGACTATGGTGGATTTGATTTAAGGCTTTATTTTTAACAATAGTAAAAAGAAAACTCTTTAAAGATAAGTTGGGGTTAAGACTAGTGCGATTTTCCCATAACCAAAGCATAGTATCTTGTACTATTTCTTCGGCTTCATCTAAAGATACATACTGCGACCCAAAGGAACACAACCACTGATAATAATGGCGATATACCTTTTCAAAAATAATTTTATCTCCAGATGTTAAGGCCTTAACAATTTGTTTATTGTTTTTCATAAAAATCACGTCTTTCATTCTCTCCATCCATGAGAAACTAGAACAAAACATTAACTGACTCTAGTTGTAGCTTCTCGGGCGCAAACTTACGATAGCTTATTTATATTTGCAACTTTTTTCTAAAAGCATGCTAATATAGAAATTTATTTTAGTTTACAATTAGTATAGTCCTTCCTTGATTTGTTATTATATTAGAGAGTTTTTATTTTTTCTCATAAAATAAGAAAGTTATGGATGAAGCAATGCTGCTAGCATACCTGAAGGGTAATCTATCTGAATCAGAAAATAAGGAAGTTGATCTTTGGGTTTCAAAATCAGCAGACAATTATAAAAAATTAGAACAAATATATTATACGACATTTGTTGGAGACCGATTACATGCTTATGAATCGGTTGATGTAGAGGCGGCTTTAAATAAATTTCACACAAAAGTAAAGCCACAAGAGATTCACACGATGGATCCTCACCCCTTCTCTACAAAGCTTTACCGAATAAAAAAATATGGAGGGTTGGCTGCTGCCTTCTTTACTGGCATTATTTTATCTGTAGGAATTCTATTGGGCATATTAGCCCAGCCTTCAACCTACCAAGTAAGTACTTTTGAAGGGCAACGTGCGCACGTTGTACTCCCCGATGGCTCTTATGTATGGCTAAACTCCTCTACCAAACTAGCCTATCAATCTGGAATCTTATCTAAAGAACGTAAAGTAGATGTCAATGGAGAAGCCTATTTTGAGGTAACTAAAAATAAGAATAAACCTTTTGTTGTAAATAGCAAGGGAGTACGCACCCAGGTTTTGGGTACAAAATTTAATGTAAGAGCCCGCAATCAAGAAAGCAAAGTAGTTACTACTCTATTTGAGGGCGCAATACAAATGTACACACATAGTTCAGATAAATTGGGGCAACGACTTAAGCCAGGAGAAACTCTGGAGATAGATGTAATAACACATCAATCCAATTTATTTACATACAATACTCCTAAAGATGTTTTGCTGTGGATTAATGGAGATCTTAAATTCAACAATAATACCTTGGGTGAAATGGCTGAGAAGTTTGAAAAAGTATATAATGTTCGCTTCCATTTTGAAAATGAGGAAGTGCGACAAGAACGTTTTACTTGTAAATTCAAAACAGACTTCTCTCTAAAAGAGATTTTATCTACCCTATCATTAACCCAACATTTTAGTTACGACATCACTGATGATGGAAGAGTTCTTGTTTTTTCATCTATAAAAGAATAAAATCATAGAATATCTATTTTCTTGATTAAAGGCCGTATATCCTAAGCTTATAAGGGGTATACGGCCTTTAATTTTTTATTTATTTAATCTATTTTTAATAAATTCTTAAAAAGAATGTTAGTGTTTCATTAGTGTGCCCCTTTAGATGTTTGTATTAAGAGTGTAAGGATACATAAAATATGCATTCTTACTGTTAACTAAAAAAACAAATTATTTAAAACTAACTAAAGACATGGAGAATTCTATGAAAAGCAAGAGCTTTTATTTACTACTCTTGTTGCTATTTGTGTCAATGCCAATCAAGGCATTTGCTCAAGAGCAGAGAGTAAGTTTGAACTACTCTAATGCCCCATTGGGCGAAGTCTTGGACAATATTGGACGTATAACGTCTTTGTCCGTTGTCTATAATGTGAAAGATATTGATGCAAATGAAGCGATATCTATTAACGTACAAGACGAGACTGTAACAAATGTATTATCAAAGTTATTTAATGGTACATCTGTTTCTTATTCATTCCTAAACAATCACATTGTCTTATCTAAAGAAACTAAAACAACATCTAAAAATCAACAAAAAGATTCGCGTTTCTTTGTAAAAGGTAATGTAACCGATGCTAGTGGCGAACCTCTTATCGGGGTAAGTATCCAAATTAAAGGTTCTGCAACAGGAACAATTACCGATTTAGATGGTAATTTTTCTCTGCAAGTAGAAAAAGGATCTGTTATCGAACTTAGTTATATCGGTTATGAAAAACAATCGGTTAAAATTATAGGAGATAAACCTTTAAACATTGTTTTAAAAGAGGATAATAAAGTACTTGATGAGGTTGTTGTAACAGCTCTTGGTATTAAACGTGCAGAAAAAGCATTGAGCTACAATGTACAACAAGTTAAGCAAGACGACCTAACCAAGGTTAAAGATGCCAACTTTGTAAATAGTTTAAGTGGTAAAGTAGCTGGTGTTACAATCAACAAAAGTGCTTCTGGTGTAGGTGGTGCAACCAAAGTTGTTATGCGTGGTGCTAAATCTATTGAAGGTGATAACAACGTACTTTATGTTATTGATGGTATTCCTATTTTCAACTATAGTGCTGGTGCTGATAGTGGAATTATGGGTGAAGGCAAAGTGGGTAGTGAAGGTATTGCCGACTTTAACCCTGAAGATGTTGAAAGTATCTCTGTTCTCTCTGGCCCATCAGCAGCTGCTCTATATGGTAGTAATGCTGCAAATGGTGCCATCTTAATCACAACCAAGAAAGGTGAAGAGGGAAAAGCTCAGGTAACCTACTCTTCAACAGCAGATTTTAGCAGACCTCTAATGATGCCTAAATTCCAAAATAGATATGGAAACAAAGCTCATACTTATGAAAGCTGGGGCGATAGACTTACCACTCCTAGTGATTTTGATCCTAGAAGAGATTTCTTCAACACAGGAACAAACTTTATCAACTCGGTTACCTTAACTACAGGAAACAAACACAACCAAACTTTTGCTTCTATAGCTTCTACCAATTCAAAAGGTATTGTTCCAAATAATACGTATGATCGTTATAACTTTACAGTTAGAAATACATCTAAGATGTTAGATGATAAATTACAACTAAATCTTGGTGCTTCTTACGTAAAACAGAAAGACAAAAACATGGTTTCTCAAGGTCAATACTGGAACCCTATTGTAGCTGCTTATCTTTACCCTAGAGGGGAATCGTTTGAAAAAATTAAAACATTCGAAAGATTCAATGCAGATAGAAACCTTCCTGCACAATATTGGCCTATTGCTGATGGAGTGTTTGCCAACCAAAACCCTTATTGGACAGCTTTTCGTAATGTAGCTCCTAATAATAAAGACCGTTTTATGTTTAACGGTGGTCTGACTTATCATATTTTAGACTGGTTGAACGTTTCTGGTCGTATTCGTATGGATAAATCGTTCGTTAAGAGTGAAAGAAAAATCTACGCAACTTCACACGATGTATTTGCTAAATCTAAAGGTCATTACGAATATGGAAACTATGAAGACAATCAATTATACTCAGACTTTATGGTGAACATTAATAAGCACCTTAAAGACTTTAGTATTGCTGCAAATATAGGTTTGAGTTATTCTGATTACTCATCTCTTACAAGAGGATATAAAGGTAACTTGATACTAGTTCCTAATTTATTCTCTGCACACAATATTGACCCTGCTGAAGGTTCTATTAAAGAAGAAGGTGGAGATACAAATGTACGTAACTTTGCTATGTTTGCTAGTGCAGAACTAGGTTGGAGAAGTATGATTTACTTAACATTGACTGGTCGTAACGACTGGAACTCTCGTTTAGTAAACTCTAAAGAAGAATCATTCTTCTACCCATCAGTAGGTCTTTCTGCTATCGTTTCAGAAATGGTAAACTTACCTAAAGCTATTTCATATTTAAAAGTTAGAGGTTCATATACAGAAGTAGGTGCTCCTATTTCAAAATCGGGTATGACTCCAGGTACAATTACTATTCCGATTAAAGGAGGGGTAATCAAACCTACAGGTATCTATCCTTATGGAGATTTTAAAGCTGAACGTACTAAATCTTACGAAGTGGGTGTTACAGCACGTTTCTTTAATAAGATTCACTTAGATGCAACTTGGTACAAATCGAATACATACAACCAAACTTTTATTGGTGATCTTCCTGAAAGTTCTGGCTACAAAGCGGTTTATCTACAAGCTGGAGATATCGAAAATAAAGGTTGGGAAGTTAGCTTAGGTTACAACGACCAATTTGGCGATTTCGGAGTATCTTCTACTCTATCTTATACCAAAAACAAAAATAAGATTAAAGAGATGGTAGAGAATTACCAACATCCATTGAGTCCAGAACCAATCAACATTCCTGAAGTATCTAAAGACAAAGGACGTGTCATATTAAAGGCTGGAGGTAGCATTAATGATATCTATGCTTCTAAGTTCTTTAAAAAAGACAATCAAGGACATATCAACATTTCTGAAACGGGTGAACTTGTTCTAGAAAACACAGATCCTGTTTACCTAGGAAAAACAACTCCCGATTATACTTTAGGTTGGAATAATTCATTTAGCTATAAAGGTTTTGGCTTAAGCTTCTTGGTTAATGCTCGTGTAGGTGGTGTAGTTACCTCTTCTACTGAAGCTGTTTTAGATCGTTTTGGTGTATCAAAAGCTTCTGCTGATGCTCGTGATAACGGAGGTGTGTTAATACCTAATCAAGGATATAATGCACGCATTGATGCTAAAAAATATTACCAAATGATAGGTACTGGAGAAAGTGAATTAGCTGGTTTTTACACCTATAGTGCAACTAATGTACGCTTGCAAGAACTTACATTGAGCTATTCTTTCCCTGCGTCATGGTTTAATAACGTTATTCAAAACTTAACTCTTTCATTCATCGCTTCAAACCCATGGATGATCTACTGTAAAGCTCCTTACGACCCAGAGTTGACTCCTTCAACAGGAACTTATGGTCAAGGAAACGACTATTTTATGCAACCAAGTTTAAGAAGTTTAGGTTTTGGTGTTAAAGTTAAATTCTAATTATTATGAAAATCAAAAATTATAAATATATCATAGGGGCTCTAGCTTTAGGTTTATTCTCTTCTTGTGATTATGAGAGTATAAATACCAATCAGTTGGAGATGACTCCCGAAATGGGAATAATGGATGGTATTGCTGTAGGTGCCCCTTTTAAATCCATTCAACAAAATGTATTTCCTGTTGGTACACAAGCCGACGATACAGATGTTATCAATCAATACCAAATTGCATACCACTTATCTGCAGATTCATGGGCAGGCTATTTTGGACAAAACAACAACTGGGATGGTGGTAGAAACCATTTAACCTATGTTTTAAATGATGGATGGATTAGTGCTTCGTATAAGGCTGCTTACTCTAGCATTCTAGATTCTTGGAAAAAGATTAAGGATGAACATGAGAAAATAGATATGCCTGAAACATTTGCATTAGCTCAAATTCTTAAAATTTCAGCTTGGCACAAGGCTACTGATATGTTTGGTCCTATTCCTTATAAACATGCAGGTGAACCCATTTTAGTAGTACCTTATGATAGCCAAGAAGATGTATATCAATATTTCTTTGATGATTTATCTGAAGCTATCAATATATTGACTCCTCTAGCAGAACAAAATGGAAAACTAATGGCTAATTACGATGCTATCTATGCGGGTAGCGCTAGCAAATGGGTTCAATATGCGAACTCATTAAAACTTCGTTTAGCAATGCGTATTCGCTATGCTGATGCTGAAAAAGCTAAGCGTTATGCTGAAGAAGCCGTAAACCACCCTATCGGTGTAATGATGGCAAAAGACGACGAAGCACAAATAAGTAAAGGTGCTGGTTCTGTTTTTGTTAATAATATAGAGTGGCTAGACAAGCAATACAATGAATCAAGAATGGGTTCTTCCATACTAGCCTATCTTTCGGGTTACGAAGATCCTCGTTTACCTAAATATTTCGAAGAATCAGACAGTCCATATGCAGTAGAAGTACCCCAAGGTGGTAAATATCAAGCTATCCCTACAGGTCACGTAAAGGCAACAAATGACTACTTCAAAGCATTCTCACATTCAAACTTTAAATCAGAAACTCCAACTTATTGGATGCGTGCTTCAGAGGTTTATTTCCTTCGAGCAGAAGGTGCACTTATAGGATGGAATATGAAAGGTGATGCTGAATCTTTATATAAAGAAGGTATTTCTATCTCTTTTGAAGAGAATGGTATCCCTTCTTCGGCTGTAGATGCATATATCAACTCTGGAAAAGCTCCAGCTAAATATGAGCTTGAAGCACCAATTAGTGTAAATGTACCTGCTCCAACTTCAGCTACTGCTGAGTGGGAAGGCAGTACAGAGCAAAAGCTAGAAAAAATTATTACTCAAAAATGGATTGCCCTTTTTCCTAATGGACAAGAGGCTTGGAGTGAATGGAGACGTACTGGCTATCCAAAACTACATCAAGTAATTAAAAACAATAGTGGTGGTGAGGTTTCTACAGAAAAAGGTATCAGAAGAATGATTTACCCTAAATCTGAAAGACAATCTGCAGATCAAATAGAAAACTACAACAAAGCTGTTGAGCTTCTAGGTGGTCCTGACAAGCCAAGTACTAACCTATGGTGGGATAAAAAATAGATTAATTGACTGATTAAGAAATCATATTATGAAATTATTTAAAAAAATATTGTTCATTCTTCCTTTGGCTGGCCTGCTATTTACATCTTGCAGCAAATGGACAGATGCTGAACTAAAAGAAATAGATCACATCGGTGGATTCAACACCATGGATAATGAAAAAAGTGAAGCCTATTACAAAGACTTAAGAGCATGGAAGAAAACCGCTGAAAACTACGGTCGTCCTGTATCTTTTGGATGGTTCAGTAACTGGGCTCCATCTGGAGTTGTACGAAAAGGTTATTTAACCGCTGTTCCAGACAGTATCGATATCATATCTATGTGGAGTGGTGCTCCAGGTAGATATGAAATTACTGAAGCACAGAAAAAGGACAAAGAATTTGTTCAAAAGAAAAAAGGAATTAAACTATTGGAGGTAAGTCTCCTTTCTCATCTGGGCAAAGGAAGAACTCCAAAATCAGTGTATGAAGAAGTTGAAAAGCAAGCTGAAGAAGAAGGCTGGTCAGATAGTAAACTTAATCTAGCTAGAAAACATGCTCGCTGGGACTTCTGGGGTTTCACCTCACACAATTTGGGTAATAAAGAAGAATTAGAAGCAGCATTGGCTAAATTTGCAAAAGCTCTTTGTGATTCACTTTACACTAATGACTGGGATGGTTTTGATATTGACTGGGAACCAGGAATTGGATTTAATGATGCAGATGGAACATTAGATAATTCAACATTTAGATTTTTAGTCAAAGAAATGGGTAAATACATTGGTCCTAAAAGTGATCCTGAAGGCAAAGGACATAAACTTCTATGTATAGATGGACTAATAGATGGATATAAGTTTGAGGAGTTAGATGAATATGTGGACTATTGGATTCGCCAAGCTTATGGACAAAGTAGTCCAAGTTTTAGTACTCCTGGTAATAGACCCGAAAAACTAATTATTACTGAAAACTTTGAGTCTTATGCTACCGGAGGAGGTAATCTATTGAATCAAGCAGCAGCCATGCCTTCAGAAGGATATAAAGGAGGAGTAGGTGCTTATCGATTTGATAATGATTACTCAAACTCTCCTGATTATAAATGGATGCGCCAAGCAATACAGATAAATCAAGAAGTTTTCAATAAATGGAAAGCTGAACAAGGACAAGAAGACAGCAAAAATTTATAATTAGAATTGAAAAAAAACTGAAGATATGAAGAATCATTTATTCAAATATTTAGCATGCTTCGCTATTACAGTTCTTTTTATAGGCTGTAATGATAGTGAAAATTACTTATTAGAGAAAAAAATATATTTCGAAAAGAGCGAATTAAAACTAGAAGTTGAAGATCAAACAACTATTGATTATGAGTTAAGTTGTCGCCTTTCTAAAAAAAGCTCATCGACAGAAGATGTTACTTATGCTATAGCTGACAAAAGTGCTGTCGATAGGTATAATCAAAGAAATGGAACCGATTATGAAGCTTTTGACATTGCAAGTGTTAATCTAGAAGAAACCACAACTACTATTTCAAGTGGTCAAGTATATTCTGAAAAGAACATTCTTAAATTAAACAACCTAGATAATATAGAAGAAGGAAAAAGCTACCTCGTTCCCATTCATATTACTTGCGCATCGTCTCCTGTAGTAGAGGGAGAAGACACCCTATATTTAGTACTTACGAAACCTGTTCGCATTCTAAAAGTAGGTAAATTCGATAGCAGCTCTATTAAAGTTCCTTTATTACCAGGTGCTCCTTTTAAATCATTAACTTATGAAGCATTAATCTATATTGATGTCATGAGTGCTAATAAAACAATTATGGGAAGCGAAGGTACACTTATTTTAAGAATTGGTGACTTAGCATTACCTGGAGGAGCTAATGATTTAATACAAATTGCAGGTAGCAAGCAATTCCATGCAGATCAGAAATTTGTAGCAAACAAATGGTATCATGTTGCCTTCACCTATGATCAACCTACAGGTAAAGCTATC
>NZ_DYYK01000130.1:0-9588 GCF_020741705.1 Bacteroides coprosuis | reverse complement strand
CTGGATAAGCTTCACGGCCAGAAGGACGACGAAGGATTAACGACACTTCACGATAAGCTACAGCTTGTTTTGAAAGGTCATCATAGACTACTAAAGCATGCTTACCTGTATCACGGAAATACTCCCCAATAGCAGCACCTGCAAAAGCTGCGAAATACTGCAATGCAGCAGGCTCACCAGCAGTAGCAGCTACTACGATTGTATATTCCATAGCTTTATTTTTAGCCAACGTTTCTACAATAGAAGCTACAGTAGAAGCTTTCTGACCAATTGCTACATAGATACAATAAACCGGTTTACCTTCTTCATAATTGGTGCGTTGATTTATAATTGCATCCAAAGCAATAGCAGTTTTACCTGTCTGACGGTCGCCAATTATAAGTTCGCGCTGACCTCTACCAATAGGAATCATAGCATCTACAGCCTTAATCCCTGTTTGAAGAGGTTCACTTACAGGTTGTCTAAAAATAACTCCAGGAGCTTTACGCTCCAAGGGCATTCTACAAAGATCACCACCTATTGCACCTTTTCCATCCAAAGGTTGACCGAGAGGGTCAATCACTCTTCCCAACATATTTTCTCCTACCGAAATAGCAGCAATACGCTTGGTTCTTTTTATGATATCACCTTCTTTCACCTTATCTGTAGGCCCTAATAATACAGCACCCACATTATCTTCTTCCAAGTTCATCACAATGGCTTTTATACCATTTTCCAACTCTAGAAGTTCGTTAGCTTCAGCATTTTTAAGACCATAAATACGCACCACACCATCACTAACTTGTAGTATAGTACCTATTTCATCAAGCTGAACTTTGGTATCAATTCCCTCCAATTGTCTCTGAAGGATTTCCGATACTTCACTAACTCTTATATTATCAGACATACTATTATTCTATTATACAATTCTTCTATTCTTATCAATAAACTGTTTCTTTACCCTTTTTAATTGGGTAGCTATACTAGCATCAAGTCTATATCCATCAATATCAAAGATAAAGCCACCTTCAATACTTGAATCAACAGCTGTACTCAACTCCATTTTTGCGTGAAGTAAATGTGAGGCTGTTTCTTTAATTCTATCTTCTATGGCCTGATCTACAGGGACAGCAGTAATTAGTGTGGCAGTTCCTATATGTTTATGCTTGCGATATAGATCGAGATACATCATCATCATAAATTGAAGATAACTTTCACGACGCTCTTGAAGTACTAAATCGATAAAGCGTTTAAATTCAGGACATACATTTTCCTCTCCTCCAGAAGCTGTAATCATCAATGTTCGCTTTTCCTTTACGGGAAGTATCGGGCTGACCAATACTTGCTTTAAACGAGGTTGACTGATTAAGCTCTCAGACAAGATATATGCTGATTGATAAATTAAATCTTCTTTTTGTGCATCAAGAGCAAAGTTCATTAATGCTTTTGCATAACGCATTGATATTGCACCTGCCTCCATACTAATACTTTCTATTTATGAGCTAAAATTTCATCTAACATTCGGTCGATCATATCCATTTGTTGGTTCTCTTCATCCAAATTCTTTCTAATTACTTTTTCAGCAATATCCACAGAAAGAACAGCCACTTGTTTTCTGATAGAACGAATAGCTTCTTCTTTTTCTTTTTGAATCTGAATTTTCATATCATCCAGCTCTTTTTGAGCCAATTTTCTGGCTTCACCACGAGCTTCATAAATGATGCTATTCTTCTCTTCTTGTGCCTGACGAAGGATTCGACCTTGTTCTCGGTTAGCCTCAGCAACTATTCGTGAGGCTTCTTCTTTCAAGGAAGCTAACTTTTCATTGGCTTCTTTAGCTACTTTGAGAGACTCGTCAATGTATTTTTTTCGTCCTTCAACCATATCAATGATTACGGGAAAACCATACTTGGCGAGTATCCAAAACACTATTCCAAATGAAAGGAGCATCCAGAACAGAAGTCCTACTTCTGGCTGTAATAGTGACATAAGTTTTTTATAAAGAGATTAAGAAACAAATAATCAATGCAAAAAGTGCAACACCTTCTACAAGACCAGCAGCAATAATCATACTTGTACGAATTGTACCAGCTGCTTCTGGTTGACGAGCGATAGCTTCCATAGCTGAACCCCCGATTTTACTAATCCCTACACCTGCACCTATTACAGCTAAACCTGCGCCTATTGCTGCACCAAACTTGCTGATTCCAACTGATACAGCTGCTGCTTCTAATAATACTGGTAATAACATAACTTTCAATTTTAAATTTACTTTTTATAAAACTAATTTTCTATTTTACT
The DNA here is from genome assembly GCF_020741705.1 of Bacteroides coprosuis. Classification (NCBI taxonomy): domain Bacteria; kingdom Pseudomonadati; phylum Bacteroidota; class Bacteroidia; order Bacteroidales; family Bacteroidaceae; genus Bacteroides; species Bacteroides coprosuis. The sequence continues at coordinate 7,308 of NZ_DYYK01000130.1, read as the reverse complement.
GATTTTTTCTTTTCACTACCTTCTTGAGCCAATCCTATAAATACAGCTGATAGGAGTGTAAATACATAAGCTTGAATAAAGGCTACCAAAATTTCTAGTAAGTTCATAAACAGTGTAAACAAAATAGAGATTACACTTAACCCTCCCTGCAATGCAGGTCCCATTTTAGCTCCAATAAATATTAAGCATACAAAGATGAGTATAGCTACGTGTCCTGCCATCATATTGGCAAAAAGACGAATCATTAAAGCAAATGGCTTAGTCAAAAGCCCCATAAACTCAATAAGAGGCATTAAGGGTACTGGAAATTTTAAAGCCACAGGTACATCTGGCCAAAACACCTCTTTCCAATAATGCTTAGTTCCAAATACATTAACGGCAATAAACGTACAAATAGCCAAAAAGAATGTGATAGCAATATTACCCGTAACACTTACTCCACCAGGGAATATGGGTATTAAACTTATTATATTATTTAGAAAGATAAAGAAAAATACCGTTAGCAGATAAGGGGCAAATTTCTTAGCATTATTGGGGATGCTATCTTTAATGACATCATCATAAATCATCATAATAAACATCTCCATAAATCCAATAAACCCTCCAGGAGCTCCATCTCTAAAGTCTCGTTTTTTATACCAACGAGCTACAGACATAATAATGACTCCCAAAACAATACTATTGAATATTAAAGCCAACGCTACTTTTGTCAATGACAAGTCAAGAATAGGCCTATCCCCTCCCTCTTCAACAACTTTACCTTCATGAGGTGCTCCTTTTGGAGCAATATGAAATCCATTGTATGTTTGATTTTCTAACAACCTCGAAGAGCTAAAAACATTCCAACCCTTCTCCTGACTATATACTATGATGGGTAAATGTAAGGTTAAATCTTTACCCTCTGCCCAAGATAGAATATGCCATTCGTAGGAATCTCCCATATGACCAAAGACGATTTCGCCCATATCTAGGTCGGACTCAGGACTAACTTCTTCTTGAGCCGAAGCTACAGAGAAGGGAATCAGAAGAAGACATAATGTCAAGATTCTCCATAGGTTTGTCCTGTATCTATTTAACTTATTCATGTTGATCTAATTTTCTTTTATGTTCTCTGTTACATCTCATATACATCCAACTATCAAAGAATATATATATCATATAGTAAAGAAGGAAGATGACCAAAAAAACGGTATTCAATCCTACTACAAAGTAGCATGTCAATACAAAAGCTATTGAAAGTAATACCTTAAAAACTTTCGTTCCAAATAAGAATTGAGTCGTTTTTTGTACATCATCGGAAAAAAAGTAATCAATAAAAGAGATTACTATTATTTGATAAACAGTTAGAAAAGCGGGTACTGCAAAGAAGAGGTAGGGATTATAACTTTCAACAAATTGAGGTAATAAGAACCACCCTCCTAAAGATACCACAACAGAAAAGACTAACAGTTTTAAAATCAATTCTAACTTCATTCACTTAATTTTAAGAGACACATACAGATACAACATTATTACTTACCTCTATAAAGCCCTCTTCTATTTCCAAAGAGTATTCTATACCCTCTATCGTAGTATAATGAACTTCTCCCTTCTCTAAAGATGAAACTAAGGGAGCATGGTTTGTAAGTATTGTAAACTTACCTTTGGTTCCTGGCAAATTTATTTCTTTAATTTCGCCCTTAAAAAGTTCCCTTTCAGGAGAGACAATACTTAATTTCATCATAACTATTCAGATTTAGCTTCTTCTAATAATTTCTCACCTTTAGCAATAGCTTGTTCAATAGTACCCACGTTCAAGAATGCTGATTCTGGCAAATTATCTACTTCACCATCCAATATCATATTAAAACCTTTAATGGTGTCTTCTATTGAAACAATTTCACCAGGTACACCTGTAAACTGTTCTGCTACAGTAAAAGGTTGGGATAAGAAACGCTGAACTTTACGAGCTCTATTGACAAGTAATTTATCATCATCAGATAACTCATCCATTCCTAAAATAGAGATGATATCTTGTAATTCTTTATTTCTCTGAAGAATTTGTGATACACGTTGTGCCGTTTCGTAGTGAGCCTTACCCACTATATGTGGATCAAGAATACGTGACGAAGATTCAAGAGGATCTACAGCTGGATAAATACCCATTTCAGTAATCTTTCTACTTAGTACCGTTGTTGCATCCAAGTGAGTAAATGTAGTTGCTGGAGCAGGGTCTGTTAAGTCATCGGCAGGTACATATACTGCTTGTACAGAAGTAATAGAACCATTACGAGTTGACGCAATACGCTCTTGCATAGCACCCATTTCACTCGCTAATGTAGGTTGGTAACCTACAGCAGATGGCATACGTCCTAAAAGGGCTGATACCTCCGAACCCGCTTGTGTAAAACGGAATATGTTATCAATAAAGAATAGAATATCTTTCGAGCCTGTTTGTGCAGCCATATCTCTAAAGGATTCTGCAACAGTCAAACCAGATAATGCTACTGAAGAACGAGCCCCAGGAGGTTCATTCATCTGACCAAACACCAAGGTTGCTTGAGATTTTGCTACTTCATCATAATCCACTTTAGATAAATCCCAGTGACCCGCTTCCATACTCTTTTTAAATTCATCACCATAACGGATTACACCAGACTCAATCATCTCGCGTAATAAATCGTTACCTTCACGAGTACGCTCACCAACACCAGCAAAAACAGAAAAACCATTGAGTCGCTTAGCAATATTATTGATAAGTTCCATAATCAATACAGTCTTACCAACACCAGCTCCTCCAAAAAGTCCAATCTTACCACCTTTAGAATAAGGCTCGAGCAAATCAATAACCTTAATTCCTGTAAAAAGCACTTCTTGAACTGTCGTTAAATCTTCAAACTTAGGTGGATCACGATGAATAGGGTATGCATCTTCTCTATCTAAAGAGCTAAGACCATCAATTGATTCCCCCACTACATTCATCAGTCTACCTTTAATTTGAGGACCAACAGGCATTGTTATAGGCTGACCCGTACATCTTGCACGCAATCCACGCTGCAATCCATCTGTACTATCCATGGCTACTGTTCTTACAGTATTTTCTCCGATATGTTGTTGTACTTCCACAATCAAAGTCTTTCCATCCGAACGCTTTATTTCCAAAGCGTCATGGATGCTGGGCAAAGTAGCGTCAGACTCTTCCATGCTAAAATATACGTCAACAACAGGTCCAATGACCTGGGAAATGTGTCCAATTAATTCCGACATAACATCAACTCTAATTTCATATTAAACGATCCTGTCTTAAAAGAATATTATCCTTAAACAGTTCTTATTTTAATAAAGTTATAATACAAAAGTATAAACAATCTCATGCAATCAAGGATATGCACTGCTTAGAAAGCATAAGAAAGTTAAAATAATATTTATTAAAGAACTTCGACTTATACAGCTAACAATATAGCACTCTATTTGGTTCTCATTGAGATAATTAATACTTGATAAGATTAATTATCTTAATTAAGATTTTGAGATTTTATGATTTCATTTAAGACAATTAAATCTAAAATCATTAAAATTTAGTTCTGATAACATATACATATAAGTAAACAATATAGACAAAAAGAGAACAGCTTATGTTGAAAAAAAAAGAGAAGATGTTGAAAATTTACAACCCCCTCTCTTTTTCCATTATATCGCAAAGTTTTCAGTAATTTACTGATGTTCTACTCGTAGTAAATCATTCACTGTTTTAACTGGATTGAAAGTTTTCAGTGGAACCTCAACAAATAAGGTATTCCAATCACTCATTGCTCCATTCCATAGACCTGGAAGTTCTAATGCTTTCAACTCTCTTCCATTTTTAGATTTTTTAGATATGAAGCCTGTTTCGGCATCAATAAATTGTGGCAGATGAAACTTTTCTCCTTCGAAGTCGAAAACTCCACACACCAAATCAACAGGATTGAAGTGGGTGCCATTGTTAAACATATTAACATATTTATCATTACTCATATCAATCTGAGAGCTTTCTAATATTTGAGGTGAGATTGTACCATCTGGATTATAGGCTAAAAAAGGTCCGCCCCCTGGCTCACCTACATTTTTAACCATACCACATACACGAATGGGTCTATTCAATTTTTTGATTAAATAGAGAGCTAATTCTGAATCCTCTAAAAATTTAACTTCTGGGTTTTTGCAGCAGAGTGTCTGTTGTACAAACTGCAAAATATCTAAAACCTCATCATGCGTATATTGACCACTATTCAGTTTTCTTAAGTGTGCAAAGATTTGCTCTTGAACACTTACCAACACACCAGCTATTACTTTCTTATAAAGTACAGTCGACTCTTTCAAGTGATCGGGAACCACATTGTCTATGTTCTTTATAAAGATTACCTCCTCCGATAAATCATTTAGGTTTTCGATTAATGCACCATGCCCACCTGGTCTGAACAACAACTGTCCATCCTCTCTAAAAGGCTGATTGGATAAATCTACAGCAATTGTATCGGTATTGGATTTCTGTATAGAAAAAGTAATATTATAGTTGACCTTATATAATGATTCATATTTGGGTAATACTTCGTTTTTTAGCTTTTCAAAAAGAGCTTGATGCTCTTCAGAAACGGTGAAATGAATATTGACTACGCCATCCGCTTCTTTTGCATATAAAGCTCCTTCAACCAAATGTTCTTCAAAGGCAGTACGACTATTATTTCCATATTTATGGAACAACAACAAACCTTTAGGCAATTGTCCATACCCCAACCCTTCATTAGCCAAAAGCATCTTAACAATGTCTTTATATCTTTTTTCATCTAATAATTGAACTATAGACTTTTCTAATTGAACTTCACAGACTCTATTTAAAGCTGTATAAAAAGAAAAATCTTTTAATCCCTTAAAAAAGGATTGTTCAAAAGAAGTTGTTGGTTCATCGTATGTAGCTTCTAAGAAAGCAAACAAATCTTTAAACATTCTACTCGCTGCACCCGATGCTGGAACAAACTTTACTATTCTATGTTTATTGGATAAGTAATTATCCCAAGAATGAATGGCAGATTGTATTTGAGTATCGTCCAATCGTAAAATACCATATTCTACAGAAGCAGCTTGACTAATTTTCAGAAAAGGAAAGCCTAAATCAAAACGACGTAGCTGATTATTGACTTGTTCTTCGCTAATCCCTTTTTCTTTAAGAAGTGATTTATCTTGAGAATTCATCATAATTGAGGTTTTTTTACATGTTATATACTCAAATGTACAAAATAATATTTATTTATATTTGGTACCCCACAAAAAAGCGTACTTTTACAAACAGATATACCAAAATGCACAGATAATCATGGAAGAGCTTACATTTTTTACACGAAACGAAAAGAAAGAGTTTCTAAGTCTATACCGGAAACTTATCCATTCTGCAGGGAATAGTGTATCTCAAGAGTCTAGAGAAAAGCTCAAAAATCACTTAACCCAAGCCGCAAAGAATGGTGCTTTAAAGCCCACCACATTCGATGCTAATCCTATTCTTCATGCCATGCGTACGGCCTATATCGTATCGGAAGAAGTCGGAATTAAAGGATCTTGCCTATTGGGTATCTTACTACTTGATATTGTAAAAAACAATTTTCTTACTTCTAAACAAGTTGATAAGGAGTATGGAGATGATGTTTCTAAGATCATTCATGGACTTGTCAAAACCAACGAGCTTTATGACAAAAGCCCCGTAGTAGAATCTGAAAACTTCAGGAGCTTGCTTTTGTCGTTTGCCGAAGATATGCGAGTTATCTTAATTATGATTGCAGACCGTGTCAACGTAATGCGAGAAATAAGAGATACGACACACGAAGAAGCAAGGTTACAAGTAGCTACAGAGGCAGCCTATTTATATGCACCACTAGCACACAAACTAGGGCTTTATAAATTAAAATCGGAACTTGAAGATTTATCTTTAAAGTATAGGAAGAAAGATACCTACTATTTAATAAGAGATAAGCTCAACCAAACTAAAGCTTCTCGAGAAAAATATATTGCAAGTTTTATTAAGCCCATAGATGATGAGCTAAAGAAGACTGGTTTAAAATATGAAATAAAAGGTAGAACAAAAACGATACATTCCATTTGGAATAAAATTCAAAAACAACAAACTCCTTTTGAAAATATATATGATCTCTTTGCTATTCGTATCATCATAGATTCTGATTACGAAAAAGAGAAGCAAGAATGCTGGCAAGTCTATTCTATCGTAACAGATATGTACCAGCCCAACCCAAAACGTCTGAGAGATTGGCTATCTATTCCTAAAAGCAATGGATATGAATCTCTTCACATCACCGTGATGGGTCCGCAAGGAAGATGGGTGGAAGTACAGATTCGTACTCAGCGCATGGATGATATTGCTGAAAGAGGATTAGCAGCTCACTGGCGATACAAAGGCATTAAAGGAGAAACGGGACTTGATGACTGGCTTACTTCTGTTCGTGAGGCTCTAGAAAGCTCTGAAAACGACTCCCGAAAAGTAATGGATCAGTTTAAAATGGACCTTTATGATGATGAAGTGTTCGTCTTTACTCCCAAAGGAGATTTATTTAAACTTCCCAAAGGAGCTACTGTACTCGATTTTGCTTTTCATATTCACACCAATTTAGGTAGTAAGTGCATTGGAGCTAAAGTAAATGGAAAAAACGCCCAGCTGCGTTATAAATTGGGCAGTGGAGATCAGGTTGAAATATTAACGTCCAACTCTCAGAAGCCCAAACAAGACTGGTTAAAAATAGTTACAACTTCTAAGGCGAAAACAAAGATTAGAAAAACGCTGAAGGAGGAGAAGTTTCAACAACAAGAGTTTGCTAGAGAAACCCTTGACCGTAAGTTTAAAAATAGAAAGATTGAGTATGATGATGCCATCATGATGCGCTTGATTAAAAAGTTAGGCTACAAAGACACTCCTCTTTTTTATCAAGATATAGCAGATGGTATATTGGATGTCAACACGGCTATAGAAACTTATTTGGAGATACAGCATAAACAAGATAATCCTTCTGAAGAAATTGTTTATAGAAGTGCTGAAGCATACGATTTACAACACCAACTCGAAGAAAAAGCACCCAAAGAAGATGTTCTTATTATAGACCAAGATTTGAAGGGGATAAAATATAGCTTAGCGAAATGTTGTAACCCTATTTACGGTGATTCTGTTTTTGGATTTATCACTGTATCGGGGGGTATCAAAGTTCACCGTACCGACTGTCCCAATGCCCAACAAATGATGGAACGCTTTGGTTATAGAATTATTAAAGCACAGTGGGCAGGGAAATCGATAGG
>NZ_DYYK01000129.1:0-4698 GCF_020741705.1 Bacteroides coprosuis | reverse complement strand
AGTACTCCGTTTGATAAAATATTTAGAGAAGAAGCTGAAAATGGTCCAGAGTCTGTATTTGAATTGAATGGTACATCGACTGAAGCTATTCCTAATAGTAATACTATTGGTAGTCAATATGCAGAAGTGCAAGGCGTACGTGGTTCAGGTCAATGGGACCTGGGATGGGGATGGCATACTCCTTCTCAAAAATTAGCTGAAGCTTTTGAAGAAGGTGATCCAAGAAAAGATGAAACTCTTCTTTACTTTGCCCGTAGTGCTGCTGAAGCTGCAACTATGGAACCTAATAAACCTTATGGTGAAGTTCCAATTGCACAGTCAACTGTAGAAAATCTTTATTACAATAAAAAAGCATATACAAACCCTGCACTTAGAGCTAAATACCATAAACATGGTCATTGGTTTAATATCCGAATTATTCGTTATTCTGATGTAATCCTTATGGCTGCTGAAGCTGCTAATGAATTAGGTAACGTATCAGAAGCTGGTCAATATCTAGAAATGGTACGTGCTCGTGCAAGAGGTGGAAATGATTCCGTTCTTCCAAAACGTAATACTAGTGATCAAAATCAGATGAGAGAGTACATTCGTCATGAAAGACGTATTGAACTAGCTATGGAATGGGATAGATTCTATGACTTAGTTCGTTGGAATACTGCTGTAGATGTTTTAGGACCAAACGGCTACCAACCTAAGCATGCATTACTTCCATTGCCTCAGGCTGAAATTGACAAATCTAATGGTGTATTAGTTCAGAACCCTAATTATTAATCCAATTTTCAATAGGGGTTAGGGTTATATGATTCAAACAACTAATAGTTAAATCATAAATTGAGAGGGTGCGTTGCTGAATAAGTACGCACCCTATTCAATAGCTTTTTTAGGTAAAAAATATATACATATATATAACATTAAATTTGAATACGAGTGAAAACTCATAAAAGAAATTCATATGAGAAAAATAACCTTTGTTTTCCTTTTTCTGTTCACTTTTCTAATTAAAGGAGGTGCTCAAGTAGGTGATCCAAAGATGAATGAATTCATCGACGATTTGATGTCAAGGATGACGCTTACAGAAAAAATAGGTCAATTAAATCTTCCATCGGCTGGAGATATAACAACAGGACAGGCTAAAAATTCAAACTTCTCAGAGAGAATACGAGAAGGACACGTTGGAGGTCTCTTTAATATTAAAGGAGTTAAAAAAATTAAAGAAGTACAGCGTATTGCTGTGGAGGAAAGTAGACTTGGCATACCGTTAATATTTGGTATGGATGTTATCCATGGATACGAAACTGTATTTCCTATTCCTTTAGGCTTAGCTTGTACATGGAACATGGAGGCTGTAGAACAGTCTGCACGAATAGCTGCTACAGAAGCAACTGCTGCAGGTATTAGCTGGACATTTAGTCCTATGGCTGATGTATCTCGTGAACCAAGATGGGGACGTGTTTCTGAAGGTTCTGGTGAAGATCCTTTTATGAATGCAGCTGTTACAAAGGCTATGATTTATGGTTATCAAGGTCGTGGTGATAAGCGATTTGAACGCAATGATCAGATGATGGCTTGTATTAAGCATTATGCTCTATACGGTGCACCAGATGCAGGTAGAGATTATAATACTGTTGATATGAGTAGACAACGCATGTTCAATGAATATATGTTGCCTTATCAAGCAGCCGTTGAAGCTGGAGTAGGAAGTGTGATGGCTTCATTTAATGAAGTAGATGGAGTTCCTGCCACTGCTAATAAATGGTTAATGACAGAGGTTTTAAGAAATCAATGGGGTTTTGATGGTTTTGTTGTTACTGACTATACAGGTATCAATGAAATGATTGAGCATGGTATTGGTGATTTGCAAGAAGTATCGGCACGAGCTCTTGACGCTGGTATTGATATGGATATGGTAGGAGAAGGATTTATTTCTACTCTTGAAAAGTCATTGTCTGAAGGTAAAATTACTGAAGAGCATATCAATAAGGCAGCACGTAGAATTCTAGAAGCGAAATATAAACTTGGATTATTTAAAGATCCATACCGTTTTTGTGATGATAAGCGTGCTAAGAAGCAAATTTATTCAAAAGAACACAGAGTTGTAGCTCGTAAAGTTGCCTCAGAAAGCTTCGTGCTTTTAAAGAATGATAAGAATACTCTTCCTCTAAAAAAAGGTGGGAAAATAGCAGTAGTTGGTCCGTTGGCTAATACTCGCTCAAATATGCCTGGTACATGGAGTGTTGCTGTTGATTTAAATGCCCCTGCTACTCTTGTTGAAGGGATTAAAGATGTTGCAGGTAAAAATGCTGAAGTAGTTTATGCAAAGGGAAGTAATTTAACTGCTGATGCTGTTTTAGAAAAACATGCTACGATGTTTGGTAGAGATCTATTTCGAGATAATCGTACCGATGAAGAGCTTTTAAGTGAAGCTTTAGAAGTAAGTAAAGATGTTGATGTTATTGTTGCAGCGTTAGGTGAATCTTCAGAGTTTAGTGGAGAATCAAGTAGTAGAAGTAATATAGATATTCCCGAAGTTCAAAAAGCGTTATTAGCTAAATTATTGGAAATAGGAAAACCTGTAGTTCTCGTACTCTTTAATGGTCGTCCTATGACAATCTCTTGGGAATCAGAAGTTGTACCAGCTATTCTTAATGTTTGGTTTGGTGGAACTGAAGCTGCTCATGCTATTGCTGATGTGCTTTTTGGGGACGTAAATCCTAGTGGTAAATTAGTTTCTACCTTCCCTAGAAATATGGGTCAAGTACCTATTTATTACAATCATAAAAACACAGGTCGTCCTTTAAAAGGAGAATGGTTTGAAAAATTTAGATCTAATTACATCGATGTACCTAATACTCCACAATACGCATTTGGCTATGGTTTAAGCTATACAACTTTTGAATATAGTGATGTAAAACTTAGCTCAAATACAATGGGACAACATGAAGTTATAAAAGCAAGTGTTAATGTAACAAATACAGGTTCTGTAGAAGGAAAAGAAGTGGTGCAGTTGTATATCCGTGATGTGGTTGGTAGTTCAACACGTCCAGTTAAGGAATTAAAAGGCTTCGAAAAAATATCTCTTAAACCAGGTGAAACAAAAACTGTAACATTTGATATTACTCCTGAAATGTTGAAATTCTATAATTTTGATATGGATTTTGTAGCCGAACCAGGAGAATTTTATGTAATGATTGGTGGCAATAGTGTTGATACCAATATGGCAAACTTTACTTTAAAATAGATCATTATGCTTTTGCAACGAAAATATTATTTAGTTTGTACATTTATAATCGCTTTAATGACTTCATGTAGCTCAAAACAGGATTCAAATGACTCTGCTAAGCTACAAGATGCTATATTGGATAGTGTACAGTATAATACCTTTCAATATTTTTGGGAGGGAGCTGAACCCAATAGCGGCTTGGCACGTGAGCGTTTTCATACTAATGGTATTTATCCTCAAAATGATAAACATATTGTCACAACAGGTGGTGGTGGTTTTGGTTTGATGGGATTAGTTGTCGGTATGGAACGGGGATTTATTACTCGTGAAGAAGGTGTTGAACGATTGAATAAGATTATTTCTTTCATTGAAAGTGCTGATAAATTTCATGGTGCATTTCCCCATTGGTGGGATGGTAATACAGGTAAGGTAAAACCTTTTAGTTCTTATGATGATGGGGGCGACTTAGTTGAAACTGCTTTCTTAGTACAAGGATTGCTTACTGTTCATCAGTATTTAAATCAAAACGATACTACTGAACTAGAATTAGCACAGCGCATTGATACTCTTTGGAAAGGTGTTGAATGGAATTGGTACACACAGGGTGGACAAGATGTTTTATATTGGCATTGGAGTCCTAATTATGATTGGAAAATGAATTTCCCTGTTAGAGGATATAATGAATGCTTGGTTATGTATCTTTTAGCTGCAGCTTCATCTACATATGGTGTTCCTGCTGATGTATATGATAAGGGTTGGGCAGAAAGCGGAGCTATCAATACCACATCCCAACAAGAAGAGTATGAATTGCAATTAAGATATCAGGGAGAAAAAGCTGGACCTTTGTTTTGGGCACATTATTCATTCTTAGGTCTCGATCCACGTGGGTTATCTGATAAGTATTCCACCAACTATTTTGAAGAGATGAAAAATTACACGCTTATAAATAGAGCTTATTGTATTCGTAATCCTAAGGGATATAAAGGTTATGGTAAAAATAGTTGGGGCTTAACAGCTAGTTATTCTGTTGATGGATATGTTGCTCATGCTCCTCATGAAAATGCTGATTTAGGAGTCATAACTCCTACTGCTGCATTATCTTCTATTGTATACACCCCTACAGAATCTATGGATGTAATGAACTATCTATATAGTAATAAGGATCGGTTTTGGGGCAAATATGGCTTCTATGACGCTTATAGTGAGACATCCAATTGGTATCCTCAAGCGTATTTAGCTATTGATCAAGGTCCTATTCTTGTTATGATTGAAAATTATCGTACTCAATTGCTTTGGAATTTGTTTATGAGTCATCCAGATGTAAAAAAAGGACTTAGAAATCTTGGTTTTCAATCACAACATCTGTAATATAAATTACAGTAAAGTTTTGTAAATATGATATTTCTTTTATATTCTATTATTTTGAGAGAAAATAAATAGTTATGATTCATCAGAGAGAATTTCGTCTAAAAGCAAGG
>NZ_DYYK01000128.1:0-7971 GCF_020741705.1 Bacteroides coprosuis | reverse complement strand
TTTTAGATTTGTACAGAGGGATAACAGACTCTAAAAATAGTCTTAACACCTTGCAATACCCTTACTGATTTAGGAGCCAAATGAGCATTGACAATAAAAGAGAGTGGCTAGCCACTCTCTTTATAAAAAGGTATTTGTTTTTTACGATGCATTTTAAAGCCAAATAGAACCAGCTTCGGGGTCTATGTCCCCATAAAAAAGAATCTTCAAATCTTCAAGAGCTTCTTTTTGAGTAATAGAATAGGCTTTAGCTATTGATTCGAGTAACTTTTTGTCGGACTCGGATAAATCTTCTATCGCTTCAGTTTCTAGGTACTCCATTTGATCTGCATAAACGACTACCGGAATTTTGATTTTTAAATCCCAATGATCTCTTTGTCTTTGGGCTAGACTAGGAGCATAGAAAGGGGAAGCTTGTCCTTTAGCATCCCATTTAGATTTTGCCGCATGCATTAACTCTATATTTAATACAAACTGTTTTCGGGGTTTTAAAAACTTAAAGTATCCTTTCAATCCGATAGGATTTTTATCCCCAATTAATTTAGCTCCTTCGTTGTGCCTGTTTTTATCCCAAGGGTCGGTATCGCAATAGAAGTATTCAAACAAGGTTGCAGGGTTGGTATCGTCTTTTTCGCTTACTCCATCAAAAGTGTTTTTAATATCTCTTGGAATAAAGAAATGCTGATGAATTTGATCTTGACCATTTTCTACAAACTCTCCTGTGATCTCTTCTCCCTTAGCATTATAATACTTTATCCATAGGGCATACACATTTTGTCCTTTGGCATCATGAGGGGTACTTCTGACATTGAATTGCTTAGCACTTTCTGCACTGGGGTGCCATCCTTTCTCGGTCTGCTCAATTGTTACTTTCTGAACTTTATTCAGATGTACAACACCTTCTATCTCGGGGTTTTGATGAAACTTATAAGTTCCATGCAAATGCCCTTCCACTAAAATTAATTCCGCTTTTACTGGGTCTTCATGATCTTTGTTTAAAATTTCATTACTAGGAATATCTGGATCTTTGCTGCATGAAAACATTCCCATACTTGCTACCATCAAAAAGGCAGTCATCACTTTCATAAATTTCTGTTTCATTTTATGATCTTTTTAAAATTAAAAACTCCATATACACACCATACGGATATCGCGTCCAGTATCATGTGCATAGTATCTAAATCGATTTGTATATTCTTTGTATTCTTTGTTTAAGAGATTGTTTATCTCAACTAGAAAGGTCATTTTATGCTTCTGTTTGAAGTCTATATTACCTTCTATTTGCAACCCCAATAAATGATAAGCAGGGGGAGTAAATGGGATCAGGTCGGTAGCTGGATCAAAACGTTTTTGCTTAGCTACATACTTATGTTTCAATGTAAAACTTACTTTATGGAAAAGAGGGATACCCGATAATTCATACCCCAAAGTTTGTAGCCAGTGAAAGGATGGGATATAGGGTAAATATCGTCCTGTATTCTTCTCATTGGCCCAAATCATACTCGCTTTATGGGTATAAGTTAGGGATGAAAAAGGAGTAAATGATAATTCTGCATCTATTCCCCTAAAGAAACCATCTACTTGCTTGTACTTAAAAACAGGATAAGTACCCGAAACGATAGTCATATAATCTTGTGAGGGCTCATCGTAGATGTAATTATGAACCCACTGCAAATAACCATCTATAGAGAGCGTGAGAGGCTGGGTTTCATAGATGAAAGAGCTAATCCATTTGGTACTTCGTTCGGGTTGGAGTTGGCTATTCCCCACAACATAAATTCCCGAGGCATGATCTAGTCCATTACTATACAATTCGTGTACATGGGGAGACCTCCACGCTAGCCCCAGATTGGATACGAATCGAAGAGGACGACTTATCTGATAAGCACCTCCTAGATGATAGGTGGCATTCGCAAATGTTCGTTTACCTCCGTATCGTTCTCCATACGAATCAAAGCCATCGGCTTTACTACTTTGTCTGTCAAACCGAATACCTGCTTCGGCACTCCACTTCTCCCTCAAAAACCTTTGAATCAAAAACGTACCCCAATTCTGTTGTGTGTAATTGGGTATGATAGGAACAACGCCTGTACCTGCTTTATTGGCGTTATCTGCAAAGCCTGTATATATTCCTACCTCTGTTTTTAGATTTCGAGAGGGAGAATAAAGCCAACTCAAGTCCAACTGACTGGAAGATAGATCCAAACTCAAAGAGGGGATATGCGATAGATTATTTCGTCTAGCATGAAACTCATCTCTATGATCGGTTTGATAAGAGTATTGAAAGTGCAATTGGTTCTTTGTATTGATGTCCCAATCAGACTTTACTCTAAAGATCTGGTGGATTACCTGCTGATAAGGATAATCAATCTTTCTGGTAAAAGGCTCTATTTCCAAAGGACGACCAATCTTTATTCTCTCCTTGAGTAACTCAATGTCTCCCCGTTGGGAAGTATATAAAACTCCTGTTTTGGAGTCGTATCGGCTATAGAATAAATCGAAGGAAACATCCCTCTTTCTATATCCTAGAGCTGTAGAAAAGTCATACTCCCGCACTCCCGTATTATTTAATAAATACTTCGCTGTTTTACGATCGCCACCATTGAGTAAGGTTCCTTGTACCCTCCAAGCAATAGATTTAGCAAAGGGCAGAGAACCATCTAGGTATCCTGTAAGGGCATATCGTTTCCCATTGCTTCCATAACTAGTCGATAGATTTCCTCCAATCTTCATCCTATTATAAGGTAGCTCTTTGGGTTCTAAGCGTATCATCCCCCCTAAAGCTTGAGAACCATAACGAATAGCATCAACACCTTTTATAATAGTTACAGAATAGGCATTATTCATATCTATTTCGGGAGCATGATCATCTCCCCAAGCTTGTCCCTCTTGCCTAACCCCATTATTGATGATCAGAATTCGGTTGCCATACATCCCTTGTATTACAGGTTTAGCCACAGTTGCTCCATTCTGAATGAAGCTAACTCCTTTCATCTTTTCTAAAGATTCGGCTAGAGATTTTCCTAGATTTTTACTGAGTTCGATACCCGTTAATGCTTGTGTTACAGAACTTCTTGCAGCGGTTTGCTTACTGCTGCTTACCACAACTTCCTCAAGAAGATTTTGCTCTAATTCAAGGAAAACAAGAAGCTCTTTTTTACCCCGAAAAGAAGAGATCTCTCTCGGCTTATATCCCAAAGAGTGGATATGCATCACGTTATCTGTGGGGGAAAGTTCAATAGTACATTCTCCTTTTGCATCGGATACATACACCTTATTCTGGATTTGAATAAGAGCTTGCACGATAGGATATGAGGAATCCTTCTCTACTATTTTGATCTTTATTTTTTCTGATGAACGATTGGCATATAAAGAATGAGAGCATAGGCTTCCTGATATCAACAGGAGCATGCTGATAAAATATATTTTCATTTAAGCATAAGAATTCTAAACCACTATTAACCGAGTGGCTTTATTAAAATATTAGAGTTGTTTTATGGATTGAAGAATTCCGTCTACCGATAAAAACGGTAGATAAAATCTATGAACAGCTGATTAAGGCTGATTTATTGAATAGAAGAGAGAAGTAGAGGAGGTGCTCTTAAAAAGAAAGAAGTAGGGGTATCACTGTGGATCTCATCTAGTGATATCGTAAATTCTAAGGAGAGAATGAGTGTGCTGATGCTTAAAAAAAGTTCTTTTTCGAGAGTGAAAAAAGTAAGAAGCATATCACAGATAGCACAATCTTCTTCTGCCGAAACTAGAGTTGTTTGGCCATTGATGATGGTATTGTAATTCTGAACAACGGCAAAATCAGCATGATGATGAAATGTTTTCATCATAAAAAGAGGAAGTAAGGCAAATAGAAGAATATAAGCTTTACTTCTTCGTAAATAGTCTGATTTTTTCCTTGTGCTCATTCCTAAATCAATCGCGTAAACCTAGTTAGAATCAACTTCAAACAAAGCTACTATTTATTTTAGAATGAACAAATACCCAATACTAGGTATTTCAATAATTTAATATTTATAGATCTCTTAAACTCTTAGCTACTCGATCGAATGAGCTGTTTAGATGGCTATCCTAACTAGCATCCTTCTCACTTTTATTATTTTTTTGCTAAAAAAACTTTGCATAATTAGTGGTTTTTTATTGAAAGTATTTATTTTTGCCAACCCTTTGAAAGAAGGAGAGTTATAACCCTATTTATTTATATATCAGAAAACGATATGAAAAGAAGATTATCTATTTTAATGCTAATCTGTGTGTTTATCTCTTGTAGTAAAGATCACGATCCTATCCATACGCCTATCCCTCAGTCTCCCTCTCAAGAAGAGGAAAATCCCCATGCTCCCAACCAAGAAACGGTCGAAGTTACTTCGGAAGATATGAGTGCTTATTTTCTGTTTGATACTTCGAAAAGCATTGCTGTGGCTTTAGATCAAGCTCAAAAAACCAAAGAGCTAAAGCTGATTCATAAAAAGAAAATTCAAGTAAATAAAGTCCAAGTGATTCGTCAGGATGAGCAAGAAGGAACCTTTGAACTAGCTGTTCAGGGTTTGGTAAATGGTACCTCTTTTGATGAAGATTTCGCTTTTGTTGGCTTTGCAAAGAAACCCGACACCTATTATTTAGGTAGTCGTAGTTATGCTCAATGGAAAGTAGATGAAGATGTGTACTTAAAAGAATTCGATTTAGAAGGACTTCTTACGGGTAAAAAAGAGGATTTATCTCGATATACTCTGACTTATCTCAAAGATTTTATCTCTTTTTACTCTTTTGATTCATCAGGAACAATTTACCCTTTTTCGGAAGAGGAGTTGAACGATATTGAGGTTTCCGACCTGAGTTATGAAGCTGGATACCTTCAGTTTACTACTCGTTACAAAGGAGTGAAGAGTCTGTCTGCTACTCGTTTGCCGATGGATAAAAAGAGGTATTATGCCTCCAAATTAGGGATTAACAAAGCCTTTGTAGCTACTTATTATATGCATAGGGTCTATCAAAATCTAGATGTATTCTATTCCCACCTACTTACTTTTGATTTCGACAAATACGTTGTTGAGTTAGTGGGTGATAGCAAATCGCTCAACAGTCAGGATAATAGTTTAAGTTTTACAGTGCGCATATCCTTCCGTGAAACTCAAAAAGAGTTGGTTGAAGTCGAGAAAACCATTACAGGATTCAAACCCTTGGGCGAGTTGAAAAAGGATTTGTTAATCGCTTCTTCTGCCGATTTGCAAGAACATATCAAGAACCTGATACAGCGAAATCCCAAAGAAGATCGAATGGCTTATCTCTTGAAGAGCTCGATAGGCAAGTGGATTCAGAAAGCTCAGATAGGAAGAGTGGACAACGGTCATCTCTTGGATTGGGTGGAAGTGCAAGTTCCTGGAGGCAGTGTAATGGCTTTGGTAGAAGATGCCAATCTTCCCGAAATGGAGAAATGGATCTACCTAGAACGCCCCATATTCGAGTTGATCTCTTATCAGTTTATAGAACGTAATCTTTGGGTAAAGGTGAAATTAGCTGCTGCCAATGAAGTCGCTCTTGATGATGTGGTTTTTGAATTTAGAATTCATAATGTGAAAAGCGAATAATTAAGATGAGTACTACTCATAGAAAAGTAAAAAGGATTTGACTCAGTCAAATCCTTTTTACTTTTATCTTCTTACTTCTCCCCACTCAAATTCCCGATGCGGTGGTCGAGTAGCATAGTAAATTTGTCGAAGTCCATTACGGAAGACATGGATTGCTCTATGGTAGTAACTCCTATAATTAATTTATTGAACTCGCTCGATTTCACTTTACTGCCGTGATAGATATCCATCACTTTTTGTTTGCAGAGCTGGAAGCCGAAAATGCTTATCATATCTAGCTCTCCCAGAGAATTGAAATCGGATATTTTAGGAGGATTCTCCTCATACAGATTGCTGAGGATACCATTATACTCTTTTAGGTTTTTATCGCTGTAGTCATCACTCAGTATGAGGTGTCTCAATTTGCGAAAGGCATTTTTAGCCAACTTTTGGGTGTTAGTCATATCATATTAGCTTAGGTTTTACAAGAAGTTTAAATCACATCTTAAAAATAGCTATAATAGTAAGAGGTTGAAACTTTTTGGCTTAAATCTTTTGGATAAAGGCAAAAAAACAACCGAAGTAGAACTATTTTACTTCGGTTGCATATTCTTATGAGTTGTTTTGTAGGTATTTAGATACCTTGCTAAATAGTCCTTTGGGATAAGCATCTAAATAGTCATCAAAATTCTGTTCATCTAAATTTGCTAGCCATTGCCCTATTTCTAGTGCATATTTGGTGTTGTAATAGTCAAAAAGCATAAGTTTAGTAAACAACCCTTGGGGATAAGCTTCTATATAAAGTTCGGGTTTGCTTTCTATGCTTGCTTCCATGAAAACATCAAACTCTTCATTGTGTTTGGGTTTGGCCCACTCTACTCCCGTGATGGGTTCATCAAAAAATTCATTGCAAATCAGTTGAACGATGTGTCTAATCTTCATTATATCCTCGGTGTATTCGTCTTCATCAGAAAGATATAAGATCCAATCTCCTAGTGAATACATCTCTTGGCATAGGGTAAGTAGCTTTTTTTGTTGTTTCTTATCTTTCGCCAAAGCCATTACCTTTTGAATTCCTTCTTGAAGAACGATCATAGCATTCTGATTGATGACATTCAGTCCAGGAACATCAAAATCTTCCTCAAAGTCTAGGTTGAAATCATCCTCAAAGTCCATGCCCTCAAGATCTTCCTCGGAGATGTCTGGTGAAGCTAGTTTGCTCACTTTAATATAGGTAACATGGGGCTCCAACTGTCCGTAGAACTTTAGGCAATCGTGAGGCGTATCGGGAACACCTGTATCGGCAGTCATAGCTTGATGGATCTGGAAGACATGCTCCATAGCCGCATCTTCTATATCCCCTCCAATGCAATCATGACTTTCTGTTTGGATGTCCATGGAGTCTGATGAAATTTCATTATCATCACTGATTCCTTCGGCGAGGTCCGATAGGAAATTAGTTAGGAGATAGGGGTGGAGTAGGTCTCCTGCCTCTTCTTGTATGGTTCTAGCTGTTTCTATTAAATCAGAAGCTAGTTCATGCATCTGTTTTTTATAGATGAGTGATGGTGGAGTCTTCATCAATTCCTGATTGACTTGTTCTATTTTCTCCAGAAAGGTCTGTTCAAACTTATATTGTTTCATGCTATTTATATTTTCATCTAAAAATAGGTATTCTTATTCAAGTGTATCTCTTTTTTTTCGTAAAAATACTAGATTGATTATAGATTTCATCTTTTTATTGCTGATACTTGTCTTTATTCCTTCAGTTTTGATGCTATCTAGTCTTTTTTATTGCCCGAAAGATAAATGTAGTAAAGAAGCACTGTGATATGCTTATTCTTTTTAGCTGCTGATAGTTGTCTTTATTGCTTAAGTTTACTCTTAAGCTAGTGACTTAATTTTCTTTAGTGTTATTGATATTCCTTTTCTGGTTGAATGTACTTTTTCTTTCGCTTGCCCGAAAGAAAAAGATACCAAAATGAAAACTGCGATTCAGAGAGAGCAGCGAAAAGCTTGCTTTTCAGATGCCGAACGTGAGCAGTTTGGGCGAAGCCAAAGTGCACCAGCAGGTCTCCAGAGGCTACCGTAGCATTGTTATGAGGCGCAAAAATTCCGAACTCGCTACGCTACGCCCCTTCCCGACGATGCTGGAAAGAGCCTTCGGGATCATTGCTTCGCTCGATTTAGATGCTTTGGCTTCTTTTAAATTAGTATATGTCATTAGTAACCAGTAAGTAACAGAGTAGGGAGTTTCATCTGCCGAAGATGTACGCAACAGACCGTAAGTACAGACCAGAGTTAAACGACGTAGTCTTGATTCTTTTTTTGTACTTTTTTCTTATCAAGAAGAAAAGAAGTACATTCTCAAACTAACGAAAGCAAAGAATCT
>NZ_DYYK01000127.1:0-31546 GCF_020741705.1 Bacteroides coprosuis | reverse complement strand
GATCCTTAACTTTGTCTTCTGGTAGTTTCTCTTTAACAGATTCCAGATTACTTAAATCTGCAATTTTATCATACACTCGCTCCTGTGAAAAAGGAATTATTTTTACTGAACTTTCAAATTTGCTCATAAATTTAGTTTTGAACTATAAAAAACAAGAAGAGTCATTCAAACTAATATGCTTGAAAGCTCTTCTCTTCTTAATCTCAATTTTAAATACTCAAATTATTTAGCATCCCAATCTGCAGGACTTTTTCTCCATTCATCTAAGATTTCAACATCTGATTCCTGAATATATCCTGTTTTCAAAGATACTTCGAGTACCGATTCATAATTAGTCAAAGTAACCAAAGGTACTTTTGCCTCCTTAAAAGCTTTATCTGCAACAGCAAAGCCATAAGTAAATGCAGCAACCATACCAATTACATCACAACCATCACGACGAATAGCTTCTACAGCCTTCAAACTACTTCCACCTGTAGAAACAAGGTCTTCTATTACGACAACCCTCATCCCTGGTCTTAACTCTCCTTCAATAAGATTTTCCAAACCATGCTCTTTGGGAGTACTACGTACATAGACAAAGGGTAGATTTAACAAATCTGCCACAAGCGCTCCTTGAGGAATAGCTCCTGTTGCAACACCTGCAATAGCGTCAACTTGACCAAAACGCTCAAGAATTACTCGAGCTATTTCAATCTTTACAAAATTACGAAGAGAGGGATAAGATAAGGTTTTTCGGTTGTCACAATAAAATGGAGATT
The DNA here is from genome assembly GCF_020741705.1 of Bacteroides coprosuis. Lineage (NCBI taxonomy): Bacteria > Pseudomonadati > Bacteroidota > Bacteroidia > Bacteroidales > Bacteroidaceae > Bacteroides > Bacteroides coprosuis. The sequence goes on along the minus strand of NZ_DYYK01000127.1, from coordinate 30,785 downwards.
TCCATCCTGAAGCCCAAGTAAAAGGGTTTGCTGGTTGTAACTTAATCGCCTTGATTTTAAGAAGTTTCTCTGCGAATAACTTTTCTAAAGTTTTCATAATAATAAAAATACTGACGTGTGGTGAATATTCAACTACAAAAGTAAAGAAAGCGATTGAAATTGAAAAGTATAAGTTCTTTTATTTAACTATAGGTCGGTAGCTAATAGTTGTATATATACCGACCTAGTTTAAATAATGAATAGCTATGCACTTTAAGACTAATCAAGACTGTATAAGACTCAATAATCATCTTCTAAATCGGGTAAAACATGCATGATGTCATCATATTCAAATCCTCTACCTAGAGCAAAACGTGCTAGTTTTTGATTTAACTCAAAATTAGTTTTAGCCTTAACTGACCTTTTTTTAACTTCTAATATGGATTTCAAGTTATTTATATAAACGTCTTTATCAATCGTCCTTAAAGATTCTTGAATCATATTATTATCTAATCCTTTTAAATATAAAGACTGTGCTATTTTCTTTTTTCCCCACTTTGCAAATCGATACTTATCGTTCACATAAGCAGAAGCATATCTTGACTCATTCAAAAAATTCTCTTTTTCTAAGTATTCAAAGATAGAATTTAGATCTTCCTTGTCGAGTTCCCACTTAGATAGTTTTTTCTCTATATCACTTTTACAACGTTCTGCTATAGAACAATAGGAAGCAACCTGATTCAATGCTTCATCTACTGATATTTTACCTTTCATCGTTCAGCCGTAACTATTCTGTCTTTACCAAATAAGTCTTTTAGAACTTGAACGTTTTTATATCCTTTTTGTTCTAATAGCTTTGCTACTTGTACCCCATAAGCCTGATTAATCTCAAAGTATAATCTGCCACCTCGACGCAGTAAGAAAAGTCCAACTTCACCTATTCGATTATAAAAAAGAAGAGGATTATGATCTTCAACAAACAAAGCAACTTCAGGCTCCCAATTCAAAACATTTTTGTCCATCAGTTTTTTCTCTTTATTTGTAATATAAGGAGGATTACTGACGATGACATCAAACTTTCTTTTTTTTGAGTGATAGGTAAGAATGTCTTGTTTCCTAAATCTTACGTGAGTTTCCAATTTTTTATTATTAGATCTCGCTATTTTTAAGGCATCATCGGATACATCCCAAGCCTCAACTTTCGCTTCAGGATTGTTTTTTGCTATTGAAATAGCAATACAACCACTTCCTGTACCAATATCGAGGAGAGCATACCTTCCCTTGTTTTCACGTAAAATTAAATCCACTAACTCTTCTGTTTCTGGTCTCGGGATTAAGACTCCTTGCTTTACTCTAAATCTTGATCCATAAAAATAAGCTGAACCTGAGACGTATTGAATTGGCTCATGATTTTGCAAACGTTTGATAGACTGTTTTAATCGATCTCTTTTACTACGAGATAATTTAATATCTTTGCGTAAGTAAACATCCATCTCATCCAACTTTAAAATATCACGACAAATAACCATCGTAATACTTTTTAGTTCTTGAGGATTATAGACAGATTGCAGAGAATCATAGATATATGTTTTTGTTTTTCGCATCAATGTTCTTGTTTACTAACAAAAGTAACAAAATTTAAAAGACTTGCCTAGAAGATGGACAAAGAGAAATATATGAAAAGATGCATTCAGTTAGCATCTTACGGAAAACTTCATGCAGCACCCAACCCATTAGTCGGAGCAGTCATTGTTCATAAAGGGATAATTATAGGGGAAGGCTTTCATATCCAAAGCGGTAAAGCACATGCAGAGGTAAATGCTATAAATTCTGTTAAAGACCAATCTTTACTCCCCGAATCTACCATTTTCGTCAGTTTAGAACCTTGCTCGCACACAGGAAAAACGCCTCCATGTGTGGATTTAATTATAAATAAAAAAATACCCCACGTAGTGATTGGCTGTCAGGATCCTTTCAGTAAAGTAGCAGGAAGAGGGATAGCGAAACTCAAAGAACAAGGAATCAAAGTAGAAATAGGTGTTTTAGAAGACGAGTGTAAAGAATTAATACACCGTTTTTATATCTTTCAAGAAGAAAAAAGACCTTACATCCTATTAAAGTGGGCCGAATCAGCAGATGGATATATTGATCAAATAAGAAGCTCAGGCACTCCCACTCTTTTATCAAGCCCTTTAAGTTCTATATTAACTCATAAAAGAAGAGCTGAAGTTGAATCTATTTTAGTCGGAAGAAGAACAGCCCTATTAGATAATCCTTCTCTAACAACAAGACACTGGTACCAAAAGGACCCTATTCGTTTAATTATTGATAGATATTTAAGTCTCCCAAATACCTTGCATATATTTGATGGGAGCACTCCAACATTTATTTTTACTGAAGTCGACAAAAAAAGCAACTTTAAAAACAGAACCTACATCCAACTTGATTTCAATGCAGATATCCTAACTCAAATATTAAATTGGATGTATTTTCAAAACATTCAATCTGTACTTGTTGAGGGGGGAGCTCAATTACATCAATCTTTTATTGACGCTAATTTATGGGATGAGATACACATAGAGGAATCTCCTCAAAGTATTTTAAAAGGAGTCAGCGCTGCACAAATTCCTACTCATACAAAATATCAAAGAGTCAAAAAAATGGGGAGATATTATAGAATATATAAAAAGAAAGAATGGGTATAAAGTCCTTTTATTATAGATATTACATTATATTTACCAATTCTGATATACTTATATAGACTATCATTTAGGAGTCTGAAAAGATTGGTTATATTTGCAAGTATATCAAAATATTAAAAGAACGAACAAAAAGGAACTATACTCAATACAGCTTAGATATGAAGATATAACTCACGATGAAAGCTGTTTATATTTGAAAAAATATATAAATATTAGATACTTAATATTATATAGCTAAAAATGTTCCTAAATTTGTAAAACCGAAAATAAACAAATCTTTTCAAATGAAAATAAAGCTATTACCCATACTATCTAGTCTTATACTAGCTACAATATTTACTTCCTGTTTGAAGTCGGATAATAAAACGATAGAACTAAGTACTGACGCAACAGTTCATGCAATCAGCATTGACACAGTATTTGGGAAAGAAGTTCCTTTAACAATCGACCAAATTAACAATCAAATTTTCAACACTGACTCCCTTCCTGTTAATGCAGATACTGTAGTTAATAATATTTTAGTTAAATCAATACAAACTGTCGGAGGAATGATATCGCGTATTGGTAATGACGGAAAAGACACAATCTTTAATTATCAAGTTGACTCTGTTGATCTAAGTAAACCTCTAAAATTTAAGGTATATGCAATGGATCACAATTACGATAGAGAATATACTTTAACCATAAATGTGCACAAGGAAGATCCAGATTCTCTACTTTGGGTAAATATGAATAATAGCCCTCAACTTAACAAGGGAGAATCTTTTGCCGTTTCATTAGATGACAATATCTTTATTTATAATAATAAATTACAAGCATCTACAGCTAAAACCCCAAAAGCAGAACAATGGAATGAAATTGCATTATCAGGATTAGATGAAATTCAAGAGATTCAAAACGTCCTAAGTAGTAAAAACAAACTCTATATGTTAGCTGATAACACTATTTTTGTTTCAGAAAATGGTGAGACATGGACAAATATGCAACTTGGTACAAATATTCAAAACTTATTAGTCGTAACCCCTGACAATACCCTTATGGCTATTAGAGAGGGTAAATTTATTTCAAAAAAAGAAAAAGACGAAAGTTGGAAAGAAGGCTCTTTAGTCCCTACTGATTTCCCAACTCAACGAGTAAGCTCTGCTTTTTACGAAAGAAATAATTCAGCAATATTAATGGGACAGCCAGAAGAGGGCGAATCCACTCTAGCTTGGTTCTCTGAGACGGGTAGTACTTGGAGTAAGATGATTAGTACTAATGTAGACAAACAATGCCCTTATTTAGAGCAACCTCATGTTTTCTACTATGATAAAAAGCTATATGCCTTTGGAGCTAAATACGATGCAATTTATGAATCACTCAATGGGCAGGATTGGAATAAAGTAAATAAAAAAGTGTTCCTACCCAAAGAGTTTGAAGATAAAAAAGAAGAGATGTGTGCATTAACCATCGATCAAAATAATTACATTTGGATATATTGGAACTCTAATGAAGTATGGAGAGGACGAATAAATAAATTCGGACACATCATTCAAAAGTAATTAGTAAACACATCTCTAAGAAACATAAAATATGACAGACCAAGTAGGAATAGATTTAAACCATATCCCCAAACACATAGCCATAATAATGGATGGCAATGGTCGCTGGGCAAAACAGCGTAACAAAAACAGAAGTTACGGACATCAAGCAGGAGCCGATGCTGTTTATAAAATAGCTGAAGAGTCTGCTCGTCTTGGCGTAAAATATCTTACACTATATACATTTTCATCAGAAAATTGGAATAGGCCATCTGATGAGGTCACAGCTCTAATGAGTCTATTAATGGAATCATTAGATGACGGCCTTTTTATGAAGCATGACATCTGTTTTAAAATTATTGGCGAACAAGACAAACTTCCACACGATGTACAAATGAGGCTAAATCAATGTGCGAACAAAACAAAGGGTAATAAAGGCATGTGCTTAGTTTTAGCTTTAAGCTACTCTTCTCATTGGGAGTTAACAGAAGCAACAAAAAAGATTGCAACATTAGTAAAGGAGAACAAACTCGATATAGAGGAAATTACACCCGATACAATTCAACAAAATCTAGCAACTCAATTTATGCCTAACCCTGATTTACTTATACGTACAGGAGGAGAGTATAGACTTAGCAATTACTTATTATGGCAATGTGCCTATACAGAATTTTATTTCTGCGATACTTATTGGCCTGATTTTAAAGAAGATAATTTAAAAGAAGCTATCATGGATTTCCAACAACGAGAACGTCGTTTTGGTAAAACGAGTGAACAGATTAATCAGTAAACAACTTATATAATATCAGATAGATGCATTACCATAAAATCAGCATTCCATTAATGATAGCATGTCTTTTCTTGCTAATACCGATAGGATATGCACAACAAAAGACAACTACTGAGGACGAAAAACCCACTATCATTTATTCAGGTACTCCAAAAAAATACGAGATAGCTGATATTCAAGTAGAAGGGGTGAAAAACTATGAAGACTATGCCTTAATTAGTCTATCAGGACTAGCAGTAGGTCAAGAAATTGATATCCCTGGCACACAGATTACAGATGCTATTAATAGATATTGGAAACATGGTCTGTTTTCAAATGTCAAGATTACTGCAGAAAAAATTGAAGGCAGCAAAATCTGGCTTAAAATAGCCTTAGCTCAACGTCCAAGAATATCCGAAATCAACTATAATGGAATCAAGAAATCCGAAAAGAAAGATTTAGAAAGTAAATTAGGAATGATTGTAGGTAGCCAAATTACTCCTCATACTGTGAACAGAGCAGAACTACTTACTAAAAGATATTTCGAAGATAAAGGATTCAAGAATGCTACAGTATTAATAGCTCAACGTGATGATCCTAACAAGGAAAATCAAGTTCTTGTAGATGTCAATATAGATAAGAAAGAAAAAATCAAAGTTCACAAGATATACATTGAAGGTAATGAAGCTCTAAAAGATTCAAAAGTAAAAAGAGCAATGAAAAAGACCAATGAAAAAGGTCCTATTCGCAATTGGTTTAAAACCAAAAAGTTTATACCAGAAAACTTTTCTAATGACAAAAAGCTAATTATTGATAAGTACAATGAACTTGGATATAGAGATGCACGTATTGTCAAAGATAGTATTGTTCCTTTCAATGAGAAAACAGTAGATGTCCATCTAGATATTGAAGAAGGTAAAAAGTATTTTATCAGAAATATTTCATGGGTAGGAAATACACTATACCCGACAGAACAACTGGAATATATGCTCCAAATGAAAAAGGGAGATGTATATAATCAAAAATTACTTACTGATAGAACAGTAACAGACGATGATGCTATTGGCAACCTTTACTATAATAATGGGTATATCTTCTATAACTTAAGCCCTGTAGAGGTGAATATTATAGGCGACTCTATTGACCTTGAAATGCGTATTCACGAAGGAAGACCAGCAACTATTAATAAGATTAAAATTAATGGTAATGATCGTTTATATGAAAACGTTGTACGCCGTGAACTCCGCACCAAGCCAGGCGAATTATTTAGTAAAGAGAACATCATGCGTTCACTACGTGAAATACAGCAGATGGGACACTTTGACCCAGAAAATATACAACCAGACATTCAACCAAACCCTGAGGATGCAACTGTGGATATTGCATACGACTTAGTATCAAAGGCTAATGACCAAGTAGAATTCTCAGCAGGTTGGGGACAAACAGGTGTTATCGGAAAGCTAAGTTTGAAGTTTACCAACTTCTCTATGGCAAACCTTTTCCATCCTGGAAAAAACTACAGAGGCATCCTACCTCAAGGAGATGGACAGACCCTAACTATTAGTGGACAAACTAATGCTAAATACTACCAATCTTATAGTATTTCATTCTTTGACCCCTGGTTTGGTGGCAAACGTCCAAACTCTTTCTCCCTTTCTGCTTATTACTCTGTTCAAACAGACGTAAGTAGTAATTGGTACTCTAACTCATATTACAACAATATGTATAATATGGGCTATATGGGTGGATATGGTGGAGGTTATGGAGGTTATAATAATTATGGTTATGAAAACTTCTACGACCCAGATAAATCAATGAAAGTATTTGGTGTTTCTGCCGGTTGGGGTAAAAGATTAACTTGGCCAGATGACTATTTTACTTTAAGTGCAAATATCTCTTTCCAACGTTACATTATGAGAGATTGGCAGTATTTCTTAATTAGAAATGGTAACTCTAATAACCTAAGTGTAAATATTACATTAGCAAGAGCATCATTTGATAACCCTATTTTCCCAAGACAAGGCTCAGACTTCTCTTTATCTGTTCAGTTTACTCCTCCATACTCTTTATGGGATGGCAAAAAGTATAATGAGATGAATGATAACAACGAAAATGATTTAGCATCTAAACACCGTTGGATTGAATATCATAAATGGAAATTCAAATCAAAAACATATACTTCTTTAATGGATTATACAAGGTACAAAAGAGTACCAGTATTGATGACAAGAGCAGAAATTGGTATCTTAGGACACTATAACAGTCATAAGCGCTCTCCATTTGAAACCTTTGAAATGGGTGGTGATGGTATGTCAGGATACTCTGGATATGCAACAGAAATGATTGCTCTTAGAGGTTATGATAATAACAGCTTAACCCCTTACGGTGGAGGATATGCATATACAAGACTTGGATTAGAATTAAGATACCCTTTAATGCTTGAACCAAGTACTAGCATTTACGTGTTAGGATTCCTTGAAGGAGGTAATGCATGGAATAGGGTCAAAGACTTTAACCCATTCGATTTAAAACGTTCAGCAGGTATTGGTGTACGTATTTTCTTACCAATGATTGGTATGATGGGTATTGATTGGGGATATGGATTTGATAAAGTTGATGGTTCTGCAGAAAAAGGAGGAAGCCAATTCCACTTTATTCTAGGACAAGAATTTTAATCAGTATTAATGATTTAAACAAATAGTTATGAAAAAGTCAATTCTTATCACATTATTACTATGTGTTTTGAGCGTAGTCAATGTAACTGCACAAAAATTTGCTTTTATTGATACAGAGTATATCTTAAATAAGATACCAGAGTATAAATCAAATCAAGATAAAATTGACAAACAAGCTCAAAACTATCAATTAGAAGTAAAAAAGATAACTGAAGAAGTTCAGAATATGTATCAAGACTTCCAAGAGAAAAGTAAATCAATGAATGATAATCAAAAAGAAAAACAACAAGAGATTATCATGAATAAAGAGAAAGAAGCAATGGAGCTAGGTCGAAAATACTTTGGCCCCGAAGGAGCAATTGCTGACATGAAATCAAAGCTCCTTGATCCTTTCTTTGACAAAATCTATGAAGCGGCAAAAATTATTGCATTAAAGTATGATTATGCAGCTATTATAGACAGAGCTACTGCTTCTAGCATAATATTTGCTAAACCTCAGTACGACATTAGTAATGAGATTCTAGCAACAATGGGATATTCAAAATAAATTGATACATTTGTAAATTAAATAAATAAGAAATTTAAATATTAAATATAAGACTATGCTAAAGAAAATTGTACTGTTAGTAATGCTAGTTCTTCCACTTGGAGCAATGGCACAAACACTAAAGTTTGGACACACAAACTCTCAAGAGTTAATTGTCGATATGCCTGAATTTAAAAAAGCTCAGGAAAGTTTAAAAGCACTTGAAGATAAGTATAACGATGAGTTCAAAAGAACACAAGATGAATTCTCTAAAAAAGCTCAACAATTTCAACAAGATATGAGCGAAAACACACTTCCTCAAAACATTGCTGAAAGAAGACAAAAAGAACTTCAAGACATGGGTCAGAGATTAGAGGCCTTTCAAAATGAAGCTTACCAGTCTATGCAAAAAGCTCAAATGGACTTAATGGCTCCAATTACTAAAAAAGTAAATGATGCTATTCAAAAAGTAGGTAAAAGTGAAGGTTTAATTTATATCTTTGATTTATCTAGTGGTGTAATTCCATATATTGATTCAGCACAGAGTAAGGATATTACAACGCTTATAAAAGCTGAGTTGAAATAAATAATTTTATATTAAAGAAATTATAAAAGGAGTTAGGCATCAGCTTTAACTCCTTTTTTTATATCCTATTGCAATGACAGATTTATCTAAAAGACCAGGTCCAATTGGAGTCTTTGACTCAGGATATGGTGGCTTAACAATACTAGAAAAGATTCGCAAAAAACTTCCCGAATACGATTACATTTATTTAGGTGATAATGCACGTGCTCCATATGGTACAAGATCTTTTGAATTGGTATACAAATTCACTTTACAAGCTGTAAAGCATCTTTTCGAAGAAGGTTGCCACCTAGTCATACTAGCATGCAATACTGCATCTGCCAAAGCTCTTCGTAGCATTCAGCAAAATGATCTTCCCCTGCTTGATCCTCAACGAAGAGTATTAGGAGTTATTAGACCTACGGTTGAATCTATTAATGAGTTAACAATAAGTAATCATATAGGAGTTGTAGCTACATTGGGAACAATAAAATCAGAGTCATATCCTTTAGAACTGGCTAAGCTATTTCCTCATATAAGAGTATCAGGTGAAGCTTGTCCTATGTGGGTGCCACTAGTTGAAAACAACGAATTTGACAAACCTGGAGCTGATTATTTCGTAAAACAAAGTATAGATAATCTTCTTCAACAAGACAGTGATATTGATACCATCTTACTAGGTTGCACACATTATCCTCTTTTACAATCTAAAATAGAGCAGTTTGTTCCTAATAACATTAAAGTTATAGCTCAAGGTCAATACGTTGCCAAAAGTCTACAAAACTACTTAGAAAGACATCCAGAGATAGATAGAAATTGTACAAAGGAAGGCAGATGTCGATTTTTAACAACGGAGGCAGTAGATAAATTCAAAGAATCGGCATCAGTTTTTCTGAATGACTCAATTGATGTAGAACAAGTTATATTAGAATAAGTCTGAGCAAAATTAGCAATCTGCATTGTTCCCTAAATTCTAATGAAAATCTTATCTTGCAAAAGAGTGAAGTACTCCACTTAAAAGTGACACCATTAACAAAATAGATAATCAATGAAAAAGTTTACCTGTGTAGAAGATTTACATAATCTTCAAGCTGCACTACAAGAGGCGGCAGAGATCAAACAAAATCGCTTTAAGTTTGATTCATTAGGAAAGAATAAAACTTTGCTAATGATCTTTTTTAACTCTAGTTTACGAACTCGACTCAGCACTCAGAAAGCCGCCTCAAACTTAGGTATGAATGTTATTGTGTTAGACATCAATCAAGGGGCATGGCAATTAGAAACTGAACGAGGTGTTATCATGGACGGAAATAAACCTGAGCATCTCTTAGAAGCAATACCTGTAATGGGTTGCTATTGCGATATTATTGGTGTACGTTCATTTGCACAATTTAAGGATAAAGACTATGACTATAATGAGGTAATCTTAAACCAATTTATTAAGTATTCCGGTAAACCAGTTTTTTCAATGGAAGCAGCAACTAGACACCCACTACAAAGTTTTGCCGACTTAATCACTATTGAAGAATATAAAAAGACTGACAAGCCTAAAATTGTTATGAGCTGGGCACCACACCCTAAAGCCCTTCCACAAGCCGTTCCAAATTCTTTTGCTGAATGGATGAACGCTACAAACTATGACTTTGTCATTACCCATCCGAAAGGCTATGAACTTGATCCTTCATTTGTAGGAAAAGCAAAGGTTGAATATAACCAGATGAAGGCCCTCGAAGAAGCCGATTTTGTTTATGCAAAAAACTGGGCAGCTTATAGTGGAGATAATTATGGGAAAGTATTAAATATGGACAGATCGTGGACCATATCAGAAAAGCATATGGCAGTGACCAATAATGCATACTTCATGCATTGCTTGCCCGTCCGTAGAAATATGATTGTAACAGATGATGTTATTGAATCAAACCAATCTATCGTTATCCCTGAGGCTGCGAATAGAGAAATCTCTGCCACTGTTGTGTTAAAGAGATTAATAGAATCATTATAAAATACATATAAAAAACTGCAATAGGTCTATTGCAGTTTTTTATACCCATGAAACTCATTTATGAGTTTTCATAAATACCTTTAGATTTGTTACAAAGAAAGGATTAAGAATAGCTGTATATGCAGCATTCCTTGCTACATTTGCTTCTTTTGAAGACACCTTATCAGGTTTATAACTATTCTTCCGCACATCAACTCCAAAAATACGGTAGAACCAAGTGCAAGCAGCAGTATATCTACCAAAATCATAATTTAAATGATAACCATCTCTACAGAAGTCTTTTTCAACATCAATATCTGTAGTTCTTGCATTTTGAATTGCTGTTCCTGAAGGTATTAAATAATCTATTCCTACGAGATTCTTGGCTCTCCAAGCCGACTCGACTATCGATTTATACATTTTCTCTTGAGAATTATCATAGAAAACAAAGTGCTCATGCTTAGAATCTTTAGCATAAGCCCAAGTTGCATGAAGCAAATATACTACATTCTTATTTGTAGCTTGCTTTCTGATATGAGCCATCACAAAAGGCAAATCTTTTTCATAAGTTTCATATAAACCAGAAAAACCACTAGCTTGCTGTGTGCTAATATAATCCCAATCTTCATCAGCGATAGAAACATCTATACTCACATTTTTTGTTTCTGTCTTTACTCCATCTAAGTCAATCTTACGATAGAAATAAGCATCCTTATTATTCACAATGTTTGTGTGATGTAACTCTAATGGGCATCCTCCAATGTACATATTACCTATTACATTTGGGATATCTTCAGCTATAGCTAGTTCATGTAAATATTGTTCAACAGCATCTTCTGAAAAGCTATTCCCTATTGCTAAAATCTTGATAACACCATCTTTATTAACTACTACTTGGCATTTATCCAAAATCTCAGGATTCTCTTCTGAACAAACGTATATAAAAGATCTGCCTTTAGCTCTTGTCTTGACTAAAGCAGAGTTATCTTCAGCAACTTCTAGTTCTAACACATTGGGATTATCAACAACCCACTTAAATGTAAGTTTCTTTTCGTTTTTATCAGTAAGGCTATATTGCAACTTTTGTTCACCTTGCTCGGCCAATACCATAAATTTTTTACTCAGCTCAACAGCTGATATATTTGTCACTACTACAATAATAAGTAGTAAACTCAAGAGTAATTTCTTGTTCATAGAATGGTAATTTAATTTATTGGTTAATTATCAATTTAGATTTGATTAAGGCTTTGGCTATGAAAAATTGAATTTAATAATAAAGTAGAAAATACTATTTCTCTTTCTATAAAAGTAATTCTTTGTGAAGAATCACACCATCTTTTTACGCATGAATACAAAAAAGGTAGTAAGAAACACTCACTACCTTTATCTCAATTTTATTTTTGTTCAACTATTGGAAAATCTTTTTCAATCCAATTCGTTATACCACTATCAAGCTCTATGACTTTAAAACCATGCTTTATCAATAAATCTGCTGCTTTTTTACTTCGTCTTCCTGTTCTACAATAGACAGCAATAGTTTGTTTTTTATTGAACATTGAATCAGCTTTCTCTATAAATAAAGAATCTGGAAAATCTATAAACTCAGCATCTGATATATGTCCTGAATTAAACTCATCAATGGTTCGTACATCCAAAAGCTGTACTTCTAAATTCTCTATAACATCTTTAAAATCATTGGTGTTTAATGACGTATAGGTTGTTTCTCTTTGACAACTAAACATCAATAAACTTAGAGTAAATGCTGTAACTATATATTTCATAAATTTAAATCAAAAAAGTATTCTTTTTCTCCATCATAGGAGTTTACTAAAAATCTCAATGATATATAAGAATTCGATAAATAGGGATCTAAGGGTATAGATACTAAATAGTTTTTTGTTGCTCCCTCAATCTCATTGTTTCTATTATGAAAGAAGGACACCACTATTTCTTTACTCTCAACTTCAGAAGACTCTGTAAAAAGAATATTATGCTTCGATAAATCAACGGTCTTAATACCCAATTGAATATTTAAGAAGCCACCTCCTATCCAAACTCTGGATACTTTTACTGGATCTCTATGCATATCAACAGGGACATTACCTGAAGTTAAGGGCTTAGCAATAGGTACTTGGGCTATTGAGTGAATAATCACCTCATCACTTCCTTCAACCTCTAAATATGCAACAGCACGCATAAATCTAGCCTTTGAAGGATTATAAATGACAGGAGATTTAACTACTTTGAATTCCCTACCCGAATCTAAGAGAACTCTGTCAATATAATATTTCGCATTCTGACTTGAGCCATCACTAGTTGTTCCTAAACCATCTGTAATCTCAGCAACAAGCATTTCCAAACGGACAGCAGGAGACTTATTTCCATTATCACTACTACAGGAAGCGAATAACAAAGCCAACAATATGCATCCGATGAAATAACTTTTCTTCATTTTATCCCCTTAAGTGGTTGATTAATGGATTAGCATACATCAATAAAAACTTATCTCTCAAGAAATCAACATCCTTATTTTCAATATCAATTCTATCCATCTGCTTCTCTAAATACTTCATAAAGACTTCTTTTTCTTGAGAAGAATACTTGTCAGACATCTCATCAGTATTTAACAATAAATCGTAAGCAACATAGTTTCCTGGATAAAAACGATAGTTCTTATGTATATTTTTGTCTATTAATTCTGACACTCTAGTAAATAGTTCTGATTTGCAGTTTCCTGGTCCCATTTCCATATTAGTAATGTCTTCACTAATACAAGGTCCCATATGAAAGTGTACATGTCCTTTATATCCAAACATTCCCACTTCCATATTTCTTAAATCGTCTTGAGTTGTTTTCTTATACTCTGGATTATCTCTCTTCAATTGAAACTCTTGTGCTTTTAGATAATCACAAGGATCATACTCGTAAGAAAGTGTGAGAGGCACAATATTCATTCCCGATAGACGCTCTTGAACAGTACCATCTCCTCCCATAGCAAGCATTTTTAATACACTATCTTGGGTTCTATCATCAGAGTCTTTAGCTCTACCTTCTCTTTGCGCAATCCAGATAGACTGCTTTTTATCATTTATTGTGTAGTGCATATAACGAGACATGCGCTTTGATGATTCAAGCATCTGGCGCATAGTAAGAGCTCTCTGAACAATAAACGACTTATTTACACGAACTAACTTCTTAATCCATGGATAAATAAGAAGATTATCTCCAATTGCAATTTCGACAGTTTCTAAATCACGTTCTACTAAAAGGACAGACAAAAAGCCTGCATCCAATATGATATCACGATGATTAGAGATAAATGTATATGCTTTTGTTTTATCTAATAAAACATCTGAGCTTAAGGTAAGTCCATCAGTGTAATTATTAGCAATCTTCTTTAAGATACCATAGCAAAAGGTAATTTGAAACTCAAGTTTAGTTTTACAAGCGCGCATTTTTTCTGCGATTACCTCAAACGGAACATCTGGTACAGTCATACATGCAGCACGCTGAAAAGCAGGATCTGCAATCAGCTCTTCAAAAACCTGAGGTAACTCCTCATCGTGATAAGGACGTATTTCATCAAATTCAGTTATATCCATAAGTATGGTTATTGAAATTTATTTTCGATAATATCAGTCATTACATCTTGAATCTCAAGACCTGCAGCTCTAACCTGTTGAGGTATAAAGCTTGTAGGTGTCATTCCTGGAGTTGTATTAACTTCTAACAAATTTATCACTTTTTTATCAGTTATAATAAAATCTACACGAATAATACCAGAACAACCAATAATATCATAAATAGCAGACGTTAACGTTTGTACTCTTTTCGTAAGTTCATCCGAAAGTCTTGCTGGAGTTATCTCTTCTACTTGCCCATTATATTTAGCATCGTAATCAAAGAATTCATTGTGCGTTACAACTTCAGTAATAGGAAAAACAACAGACTTATTTGATGTTTTATAACAACCACAAGTAATTTCAGTTCCATCCATAAAGGCTTCTATCAAGATTTCAGAAGATTCATGGAATGCTTTTAATATGGCAGGTTGAATTTGTTCTTCCTTAGTTACCTTGCTTACACCAAAACTAGAGCCACCTAAGTTCGGTTTTATAAAACAAGGCAATCCTATTTTTGCAACAACATCTACATCAGAAATAGATTGTCCTTTGCGCAACATTAAAGATTCTGCAACTTTCATTCCAAATCCTTTCAAATATTGATTGCAAACAAATTTATCAAATGTCAATGCCGAGGCTAATACTCCACAAGAAGAATAAGGAATACCCAATAATTCAAAATAACCTTGAAGAAGTCCATCTTCTCCAGGGGTGCCATGAATTGTAATGTATGCGAAATCGAATGTTATAACTTCACCATTCCATTCAAAGCTAAAGTCATGACGATTAATAGGTGCGTAAACACCATTATCAAGTCTTACTCTCCATACTTTATTCTGGATCTCTACGATGTATAAATCGTATCTAGATTTATCTATAAAAGAATAAATCCCTTGAGCACTTTTTAACGAAACAGGAAGCTCTGAACTATCACCTCCTGCAACAATAGCTACTGTGCGTTTGATCATAAATTTCTATTACTTATATAATTTCTCCACTTCGCTAGCAACTCTGTCATATCATCGGGTAGCTCAGAAGTGAAAAACATTTCTTCATTCGTTACGGGGTGTATAAAACCTAAACTTAAAGCATGAAGTGCTTGGCGAGGGCAAATATTAAAGCAGTTTTCTACAAACTGTTTATATTTTGCAAAATGTGTTCCTCGCAAAATGTCACTTCCTCCGTACCTAGCATCATTAAACAATACATGACCAATATGTTTCATATGTACACGTATTTGATGAGTACGACCTGTCTCAAGTCTGCAGGCGACTAGAGTTACATAACCCAAACGCTCTAGCACTTTATAGTGTGTCACTGCATGTTTTCCTATTTCAGGATCAGCAAAAACAGCCATCTGTAATCTATCTTTAGGATTTCTTGCTATGTTTCCTTCTATACGGCCTTCTTCCTCTTCAATATTACCCCACACCAATGCCCGGTATTCTCTTTTTGTTGTTTTATTGAAAAACTGTATACCTAGTTTACTCTTTGCTTCGGGTGTCTTTGCTATGACTAACAAACCAGAGGTATCCTTGTCTATTCGGTGCACCAACCCTACTCTAGGATCATTGGCATCATAACAAGAGTTGTTTTTCATATGCCATGCTATAGCATTGACCAATGTTCCTCTATAATTACCATGCCCAGGGTGTACTACCAAACCAGCTGGTTTATTAACCACCATAAGATAATCATCTTCATACACTATATTAAGAGGAATATCTTCAGGAATAATTTCTATTTCATGAGGTGGAGTATCCATATAAATTGTAATTTCTTCTAAGGGCTTAACCTTATAATTACTTTTAACTGGATTCCCATTTACTTTTACAAAACCTGCTTCCGCAGCCTTTTGTACTTGATTACGTGATGCATTTTCTATTCGATCACATAAAAACTTATCAATACGAACTAAGGATTGACCTTTATCAACAATAATTCGATGTCTTTCATATAATTGCACTTCAGAAGAAGTTTCAAAATCTTCTTCTTCCTTATCTATTTCTTCGAAAGAATTTTCTTGTATCATAATAAAAACAACTTGGTTTGGTTAATTAAACCAACTTTCTTCTACTGAAGGTTTTTTGGGAGCAACTGAATCAGCACCATTAAAATCTATATCCAAAGAATCAAGACCCATTGGTTCTGCCGTACCATCACCAACAACCAAAGTCAAAGTAGCACCAATTGGAGCTTTTGCCCCTAAAGGTAATACTACCCCATTTTTTTTAACCTCATAAACCCACTCTCTCTGCCCACTAATATATTCATCTTCTGTAAGTTTAAAACCTGCTGCTAATATTCTAGCTCTTGCTTGTCGTGCAGAGCTATTATCTGCCACATCAGGAACAGGTATATTGGGTGTATGTTTTGTGTTAATTGTTAAATAGATAATTCTCCCTTGTTTTACTTTACTTCCTTCAGATGGATTATAATCTAATATTCTTCCTGGAACCTCATTTTCTACATAAGTAGAATCGGACACAGCACATGTTAAGCCATGTCGTTGAAAAACAGAAGTGGCTTCGGCTACAGAAAGGCCTTTCACGTCTGGAACTAGAATAGCCTCACCATGTCGGGTAAACTTATCTATTCCTTTAAAGGCAAAGAATACGATTAAGATAAGGACAACCCCCATTATTATGATATTTACTACTAAAGCGAGTAACTTTTTTTTCATTCTTTCAACTTTGTGTGTTAGCCTATATTTCTAAGAGTAAACTTATATTGTGTAAATATACTATATTTAGTCGACAGCCCTGCAAGACACCATCTAAATAATGCCCAACTATCGTAACACTAACCTTTTATAGTATCATTTAACACTAGCCTATAAAGCAAAAAGAAGCAAAGGGATAGAACTCCTTTACTTCTTTATATCTGTAATATATAGGATCTTTATCCTAATTATCTACCGTTATATTCGTCTGAAACGGTTAATTTCTTTCTACCTTTTGCGCGACGTGAAGCTAGTACTCTACGTCCATTTGCAGTAGCCATTCTCTCACGGAAACCGTGTTTGTTTTTTCTCTTTCTGTTCGAAGGTTGAAATGTTCTTTTCATTGTAATATATTGTTATGATGTTATTTCCACTAGGTAATCGGGGTGCAAAAATAGTCACTTTCTTATTAAAAAACAAGAGATAATTCTTTTTAGTCAAAACATTTTGTGTTTTTTATCTATTTAGATTATTTTTGCGTACTATTATATAAGGAGATAAGAATCATCCTTAACCCTTTCAAATTTAAAGATAACATAATTTTTTAATTAGCAAAAAAAACAAATATGGCTACCACAGCAGATATCAAAAACGGAATGTGTATAGACCTTGACGGACACTACTACTTCATTATCGAATTTCTTCATGTTAAACCTGGTAAAGGTGCAGCATTTGTGCGTACTAAACTAAAAAGTGTAACTACTGGAAAAGTGATTGATAAGACTTTTAATGCAGGAGTAAAACTAGAAGAGGTACGTATCGAACGTCGTCCTTTCCAATATCTATATCAAGATGATATGGGATATGTTTTCATGAACCAAGAAACTTTCGACCAAGTAAGTGTTCAAAAAGAGCTAATTACTGGTGTTGACTTCTTAAAAGAAGGTGATGTACTAGAAGTAGTAAGCCATGCAGAATCAGAAACAATTTTATTTGCTGAAGTTCCTCAGAAGGTACAATTAAAAGTAACTTATACTGAACCTGGATTAAAAGGAGATACTGCTACAAATGCTACTAAACCAGCTACACTTGAAACTGGAGCAGAAGTAAAAGTTCCTCTTTTCATCAACGAAGGTGAAACTATAGAAGTAGATACACGCTCTGGTGCTTATATGGGCCGCGTAAAAGCATAATCTAAACATATCACAAAAAGGTGGTAATCGTTATTGATGATTACCACCTTTTTTGTACTATGACAAAACACAAATATTTATTATCCACATCATAAACAGGCTCTACTATGTTTTATTCTATTATTGTTCCCGTATTCAATCGCCCGAATGAAGTAGACGAACTTCTAGCTAGCTTAATCAATCAAACCTATAAGGAATTTGAAGTATTGATTATTGAAGATGGCTCTGAAATACCATGTCATCATATTGTATCCCAATACAATAATGATTTGGATATAAAATATTATCAAAAGAAAAACAGCGGACCAGGTAATACTCGCAACTATGGTGCCGAAAGAAGTAATGGAGACTATCTCATCATACTAGACTCAGATTGTATTCTTCCTCGCACTTACTTAGAAACTATTGAAAGTTTCTTGAAGAAGAATCCTATTGATGCTTTTGGAGGCCCTGATTGTGCTCATAGCTCTTTTACACCCATTCAAAAAGCAATTAACTATGCAATGACCTCCTTCTTCACCACTGGAGGCATACGGGGAGGAAAAAAACAAATGGACAAATTTTATCCAAGAAGCTTTAATATGGGGATAAAAAAAGAAGTTTATCTCGCTTTAGGAGGGTTTTCAAAAATGAGATTTGGTGAAGACATTGATTTCAGTATTCGAATTTTCAAAGGAGGATACGATTGTCGATATATAGCTGGTGCATGGGTTTATCACAAAAGAAGAACTAACCTAAAACGTTTCTTCAAACAAGTGCATAACTCTGGTATCGCACGAATAAATCTTTACAAAAGATATCCTGAGTCTTTGAAACTCGTTCATACTCTGCCTGCTCTATTTACGATCTTTACTTGTTTCTTTTTAATAGGAGCTTTATTCTATCCTTGGGCCATATTACCTCTCATCATATATAGTATTCTTGTATTTGTTGACTCTACACTAAAAAATAATAGCACTCATATTGGTATATTATCAGTAGCTGCTGCTTTCATACAACTAATAGGATATGGTACAGGATTTATACTAGCATGGTGGAGAAGATGTGTTCTTAAAAAAGAAGAATTTGCTGCCTTTGAGAATAGTTTTTATAAATAAACACAATTAACCTTAGCTAAACATGACTAGCCCTATCAAACTAACAATGCATCAATGGGCAGAAGAGGATCGTCCTCGTGAAAAACTAATAAACCAAGGTGCAGAACAATTAACTACAGTAGAACTTATCGCATTATTACTAGGTTCGGGAAATAAAGATGAAAGTGCCGTAGAGCTAGCTCGAAAAATGGTACTTCACTGCAACGAAGACTTAAGCCAGATGGCAAAATGGAGTAGTAGTGAATTTATGGCTTTTAATGGTATAGGAGCAGCCAAATATGCGACTCTAAAGGCGGCTTTAGAGCTAGGTAATAGACGACAAAGCCAAGAAGCTACCCAGAGAAAAACTTATAGATGCTCTACAGATATTTACCAACTCTTCCATCCTATTCTATGCGATGCTGTTCAAGAAGAGTTTTGGATTTTACTTTTAAATCAAGCTTGTAGAATCATTAAACACACACAAATTAGTAGAGGTGGCATTGATGGAACTTATGCCGATGTTAGATCTATTTTAAGAGAGGCTTTAGTACACAGAGCTACTCAGCTTGTACTTATCCACAATCACCCCTCAGGAAACACACAGCCCAGCATTAGCGACAAACAACTTACACAGAAAATCAAAGAAGCTAGTCTAGTTATGAATATTTTACTTATCGATCATCTTATCATCACCGATGGAAGTTATTATAGCTTTGCCGACAAAGGTATTCTTTAATTGAAAGAACAACAGCCTCTATTTTCACAAAGATAGAAAATACGTCCATAAACTTTTTACTAAACTAAAGTGTTCCTTAATAAGAAAATCTTTAGCTTTGCCACACTAACTTAGATTATAAGATTATGACAACTAAATTTGAAATAGAACAAAGAATAGTTCAAAGAATAAAAACAGTATATGACCCTGAGATCCCAGTAAACATCTACGATCTGGGCCTAATTTATGAAATCAATGTTTCAGACGACTTAGATGTAGTTATCACAATGACACTAACTGCTCCTAATTGCCCTGCCGTAGACTTTATTTTAGAAGATGTTCACCAAAAAGTGGAATCTATAGAAGGAGTTAAATCTGTAAAAATAGACTTAACATTTGAACCTGAATGGAATAGAGATATGATGAGTGAGGAAGCTCTTCTTGAACTAGGTTTTCTTTAATTCAATATAATTTGGTCAAGAATGAAAAGTGTATACTTCTTATCTGACGCTCATTTAGGTTCGAGAGCTATAAAACACGGAAGAACTCAAGAACGAAAATTAGTACGATTTCTTGATGAAATAAAAGATAAAGCCTCAGCAATATATCTCTTAGGAGATATGTTTGATTTTTGGTTTGAATATAAATATGCAGTACCCAAAGGCTTTACTAGATTTTTAGGGAAAATTTCTGAGCTAACAGATAGTGGTGTCGAAGTACATTATTTTATAGGTAATCATGACATTTGGTGTAATGATTATTTTGAAAAAGAATGTGGAGTCATAATGCATAGAGAACCTTTTACTACTGAAATTAATGGTAAGATATTCTATCTAGCTCACGGAGATGGACTAGGAGACCCAGATAAAGGGTTCCAATTCCTCCGAAAGATGTTTCATAACAAGTTTCTACAAAAATGTTTTTCTGCGATACACCCTAGATGGGGACTGAATTTTGGATTAAACTGGGCCAAGCACAGTAGAGAAAAAAGAGTCAATGGAAAAGACCCTGAATTTATGGGTGAAAACAAAGAGTTTTTAATACGCTACACGAAAGACTACTTAAAAGAACACCCTAATATCAACTTCTTTATTTATGGGCATAGACATATTATGCTAGATTTAATGCTCTCCAGAACAACAAGAGCTACTATTTTAGGAGATTGGATTAACTATTTTTCCTATGCAGTATTTGATGGTGAGCATTTCTTTTTAGAACAATATATTGAAGGAGATTCAGAATTATAAATTATAGGAAATAATTAATAGATAAAAGTCCTGCCACAGCTTTGTAGCAGGACTTTTAGTTTGTGATTAACACAATTCACCCATACAAGATATCCTCAAACTTAATTCATAAAAACCTTCTCTACTTCTGGATTAAGAAGAGAACATATCGGTATCATGATCTCATCATGACACCGACATGTCATCATCATGTCGGTGTCAAAACATATCTAACCCACTTCAAATTGTAAGGGATAGAGAATTTCCATATACTCCAAATAATAGCCCCACCTAAGATAAAACTTAGGTGGGGCTATTATTAATTCTTACTATCTACAAGAAATATTTTTACCACTTGTAACCAGCTGCTTTAGATATATTGTGAGGGATATCAATATTATTCAATCTAGCGTTAAATAATTCAGCTCCAACACCGATAGCAAAAACGGGAACAAAATTTGCTGAATGTGAATGTGAAGCCCAACTTACCATTGCTACTTCATTCATTACTTCTTTCGCTCTCGCAGCCATCGGCTCAGTTTTAGTATACATACTTTCTTCAAAGCCTTGTTTCTTTTGGACAAAACTATGTTCAAACTCATCTCTAAGTTTTCTTTCTTGTTCCCATGTCAGTTTCACCTCTTTCCAGAAACCCATATTTTCTCCTAAGAGCTGCTTCATATCTTCCCAAGTCACATTGTTGTTTTTTTCCTTACGAAGATTACTCATCAAGGTAGACAATTGATTAGCAGACACCTTTTGATATTGTAAAGATTGAAGATTTAAAGCATATTTACCCGTCCCCAAAGCAATACCACCTGTCTCATGATCAGCAGTAACTACAATTAATGTTTCTTTAGGGTGCTTTTTATAGAAAGCAAAAGCTTCAGCAATAGCTTCATCCATATCTATTACTTCGTGGAAAACTGTAGCAGCATCATTATCATGACAAGCCCAGTCTATTTTTCCACCTTCAACCATAAGGAAGAATCCTTTATTATTTTTATAAGATAAATGCTCTATCGCGCTCTGTGTAATTTCTTTTAAAGTCAAATCTCCTGCTTTACGATCAATAGCATAGGGCAGAGCATTTTTATCAGAACCCTCTTTTTGGATTAATATCAATTTTTCATCTCTACTAGATTGCGAATACTCATCTAAGCCACTATACAATTTATACCCTGCTTTTTCAAACATAGGATAAATACTAGGAGCATTTTCCCCATCAGCATTTTTATCAGGTTTCAAGAAACCAGAACCTCCATAAAAGTCAAAATTTGCAAGAGGTAAATCGTGAGCTATTTCATAATACATTCCTCTGTCAGGTTGATGAGCATAAAATGCAGCAGGAGTAGCATGATCTACACTAACACTAGTTATAACTCCTACCTTTTTACCCGCCTTTTTAGCACGCTCAGCTACACTCGTCAGTTTTTCCTTGTCTTTACCTACACCTATTGCACCATTGTACGTTTTTTCTCCAGTAGCTAAAGCCGTTCCAGCAGCTGAAGAATCAGTTACGGAGTTCGTACGAGAATAAGTATTAACGACACTCATCACAGGAAATTGAGTAAAAATAAGAGGTTTTACTCCAATCATACCTTCTTTTTCGGCAAGATACATTTCCGTCCCATTAACTTGATCTGCTCCCATGCCATCTCCAATAAAGTAAAACACATATTTAGCTTTACCTTGAGCAAAAAGCGAAACAGATACAAACAGGAGAATAAATAAACTTAATGTCTTTTTCATGATTATTTTCGATTATAGTTTGTTTGAAGTTGAGACAAATATACAAAAGCATAAATAAATTAACGCATATACTGTGGAAAACAACCACAACATATGCGTTATACGATATCATGAAGTTTAGCTAGCTAAACGAAACAAAAACTTATAGAATTGTTTTTTTCGAATTACTTATAATACCAGAAAAGTCAACTAAGTTAAATATATCTCTTAAGAAAGAGAGTACTTCAACATAGGTTGCAGACTCGTTCCTTACTTCATTCGCCTCTCTAATTTCCTTTGCACCAAGAGTATAAATTCTAGTATCCTCTTGAATCTTCATCTCACAAATCTTAGACATAATACAACTTTTAACAATTAAACGAATTTGACTTTTTAGGAGTCTTTATTATCTTATTTTGACATCCTTTATCACAAATATAATAAAAACCTTTCGATAAATAACATAATCGAAAGTCATTTTTTATAAAAATTATCATTTTAGCCTATTCAGAGAAGTAAATGTTGTAATGTATTTATAATATCACCTATCTAAAAACAACAAATTGCTGTATATCAAATACTTATATAAAACTAATTATAAAATTAATTGTAATACAAATGCAATATATAATAAGGCATAACTTGAGTAGTATCCAAAAGATTCTAGAGATAAACAAACTCTTCCAAGAACTAAAAAGAATGAATTACTTTCGTTTACTTACATTTTTATTTCGATTTAGTTTTATTAATCAAAATAAATCACGTTATTTGTATCACACTAAATTGTTAACCAATGAACCAGAACAATCAAAACACAATAACACCTACCTATGATGTTATCATTATAGGTGGAGGAGCAACAGGAGCTGGTACAGCTAGAGATTGTGCAAAGAGAGGACTTAAAACCTTACTCTTGGAACGTTTCGATATAGCATCAGGTACCACAGGTAGAAATCACGGACTATTACATAGTGGAGCACGTTATGCTGTAACCGATAAAGAATCTGCAGTAGAGTGTATTAAAGAAAACATGATACTTAAAAGAGTAGCACGCCACTGCATTGACAAAACTGATGGTTTATTCCTAAGCTTACCCGAAGATGATTTAGAATATCAAAAAACTTTCGTTCAATCTTGCTTAGAAGCAGGAATAAAAGCTGAAGTTATAGATCCGAAACAAGCTTTATTAATGGAGCCCTCAGCAAACCCTACATTAGTGGGCGCTGTAAAGGTCCCCGATGGCTCTGTAGACCCCTTTCGATTAACCGCATCCAATGTTATTGACGCAAAAGAACATGGAGCAGACTTAAAAACTTATCATGAGGTAGTAGGACTTTTAAGAGAACAAGATCGTATTGTAGGAGTAAAAGTTCTAGACCACCGTACAAAAGAGATATATGAAATCCATAGCCAGCTAGTAGTGAATGCTGGAGGTATATGGGGACAGCACATTTCGGAATATGCAGATTTAAAAGTACGCATGTTCCCAGCAAAAGGTTCATTGCTGATTTTTGGACACCGTGTTAATAATGTAGTTTTAAACAGATGTCGTAAACCAGCAGATGCAGATATCCTTGTACCAGGGGATACTATTGCACTAATAGGTACAACTTCTACAAGAGTACCATATGATCAAATAGACAATATGCATGTTACTCCAGATGAAGTAGATTTACTTCTTAGAGAAGGAGAAAAACTAGCACCTATTTTGTCACAAACTAGAATATTAAGAGGCTATGCTGGTGTAAGACCACTTGTAGCGGCTGATGATGATCCTGATGGAAGAAAAACAAGTCGTGGAATTGTGCTATTAGATCATGAAGAAAGAGATGGATTAAAAGGATTTATCACCATTACTGGAGGTAAGTTAATGACCTATCGCTTAATGGCCGAATGGGCTACTGATTTAGTTTGCAAGAAATTAAACATAGATAAGAAATGTACTACTGACGAAGATCTACTTCCGGGCTCAAGAGAAACAAAAGAAGAAATATCTAAAAAGATTGTTTCTATGCCACACACTGTAAAAGAAGCTGCTATTTATCGTCATGGAGATATGGCTGAAAAACTTTCAGGAAATACCGAAAGAGACAATAGCCTCGTTTGTGAGTGTGAAGAAATATCGGTAGGTGAAGTGAATTATGCTTTAAAAGAACTTGATGTACACAATTTAGTGGATTTAAGAAGACGTACTAGAGTTGGTATGGGTACTTGCCAGGGTGAGCTTTGTGCTTGTAGAGCAGCAGGATTAATGAATAAATCTACTGGAGCATGCCCAACCAAAGCCAAAGCAGATTTATCATCATTCCTTAATGAAAGATGGAAAGGAATCTACCCAACCGCATGGGGAGAAGGATTAAGAGGCAGTGAATATACAGCTTGGATTTATGAAAGTGTTTGCGGATTGTCGGACTCTAAAATCGTTAACCAATGAGATTTGATACAGTAATAATAGGAGGAGGATTAGCAGGATTAATCTGTGGTATAAAATTATGTCAGCAAAATAAGAAATGTGCTATAGTGTCTGCTGGTCAAAGTGCTATTCATTTTTCTTCAGGTTCTTTTGATTTGCTAAATAATTTACCAGATGGGACAGCTGTACAACAACCTATAGAAGAAATAGATAAATTAGTAACACTAAACAACCTTCACCCATATAGTAAATTGGGGAAAGAGTTATTTGCAAATTTGACTCAAGAGGCCGAAACTTTTTTAAGAGAATTAGGAATTCCTTTATTGGGCTCAACTCAAAAGAATCATTATCGCATATCACCTTTAGGAGAAGTTAAATCAACTTGGTTATCAGTAAATCCTTTTGCTACCACGAAAGAAAGCAAAAAACTCCCATGGGAAAAAGTAGCGATTTTCAATATGAGTGGCTTTCTTGATTTTTACCCTGAATTCATAGCTAGTGCATTACTAAAACTAGGCACAAAAAGCAAAATAACTGAATTTACACTTGAAAGCCTAGATAGACTTCGCAGAAACCCAAGCGAACTGAGATCTAGTAACATCACCAACGTGATGGATCGCTTAAACGATAAAGAATTCAACGAATTAGTTCATATTCTTAAAGAGGGAAGTAAAGATGCAGAAGCTATTCTATTCCCAGCGATATTAAGCTTAGACAATGACCAAATCATCCAAGATTTAGAAGAAAAAGTAGGCAAACCCATATTCTTACTACCTACACTCCCACCATCTGTAATTGGTATCAAGATACAGCAGTTTTTGCATGAAGCTTACACCAGTTTAGGAGGTGTATATATGCTAGGTGACAACATCGTAAAAGGAGATATTAAAAACAATAAACTCGAAAAAGTTTATAGCTTCAACCATGGAGATATACCTTTCCATGCTAATAATTTTGTTTTAGCAACAGGGAGCTATTTTAGCCAAGGATTGGTTGCTAGTAGAGATAAAATATATGAGCCCATCTTCAACTTAGATGTGAACCATATTGATCATAGAGAAGAATGGTACGACAATAACGTATTCAACGCTCAACCCTACATGTCTTTCGGAATCAAAACCAACAACGATTTTCAAGGGCAAATAAAAGGACAATCTCTAGACAATCTATACATTATAGGAGCAGGACTAGAAGCATTCAACGCCATAAAGGAAGGATGTGGAGCTGGTGTTTCAATTCTAACTGCTCTTCATGTAGCAAACACTATACTTAGAAAATAAGAAGCATATGAAACTCCAAGAATATAATATAAGTAACAATAACTTTGAGCAATGCATTAAATGTACAATTTGTACTGTATATTGCCCTGTAGCAAAAGTAAATCCCAACTACCCAGGCCCCAAACAAGCCGGACCTGATGGAGAGCGTTTACGCTTAAAAAAAGCTGATTTTTATGACGAGGCTTTGAAGTACTGTCTTAATTGTAAGCGATGTGAAGTAGCATGCCCATCCAATGTAAAAATCGGGGATATCATTCAATCAGCTCGTATTAAATACAGCAAGAAAAAGCCAAAACTAAGAGATATGCTATTGGCTAATACTGATATTATGGGAACATTAGCTACTCCATTTGCTCCTATCCTAAACCCTATATTAGGGTTAAAAGCGACCAAAGTAGTCCTAGATAAAACTCTTAAGATTGATCATCACAGAACATTTCCTAAGTATGCATTTGGAACTTTTGAATCATGGTATAAAAAGAATGCTCAAAAAGAACAAGATAAATATACTGATCAAGTAAGTTATTTCCATGGTTGTTATGTAAACTACAACAATCCACAGTTAGGTAAAGATATGATTAAGGTATTTAATGCATTAGGTATCGGTGTACAACTACTTAGCAAAGAAAAGTGTTGTGGTGTTGCCTTAATTTCAAATGGATTAATTAACCAAGCTAAGAAGCAAGCTAACGTTAACATTTCAGCAATTAGAGAATCAGTATTAGAAAAGAAGCGCCCTGTAGTAGCCACTTCATCTACTTGTACCTTTACTATTCGAGATGAGTATCCTCACTTATTAAACATAGACAATAAAGATGTTAAAGACCAAGTAGAGCTAGCTACTAGATATATCTATCGCCTGCTAAGCCAATCAGATAAAAAGCTTAAAGTAGGGAATAAAAAAATAAAAGTAGCTTATCACACACCTTGCCATATGGAAAAATTAGGCTGGGCATATTACTCTATTGAGCTATTAAAATTGATTCCTAATATTGAATTAACAGTATTAGACTCTAACTGCTGCGGTATAGCAGGAACATACGGATTTAAGAAAGAAAATTATAAAACTTCACAAGATATCGGTGATCCATTATTTAGACAGATTGAAGAAAGTGATATTGATTATGTAGTCACCGACTGTGAAACCTGTAAGTGGCAAATTGAGATGTCTACTAGTGCGAAATGCGAACATCCCATTTCGATTTTAGCAAAAGCACTAGAAGACTAGTAAAAACAAAAGCAGTGAAATTTCACTGCTTTTGTTTTTGTATCGTATAGAGAGAACTTATTTACACTAATGTAACTTCTATTCCCATCTCACGAATCATTTCTACCATGTGAGCGGGAGCATTTGTATCTGTAATGATTTGATGTATATTATTAAAATCACAAATCTTACAAAAACCCCTTTGTCCAAACTTTGATGAATCGGTTAGCACAATAACTTTATCCGAAACTTCTATCATTTTTTGATTGATATAAGCTTCATTCATATTACTTGTAGTTAATCCGTAATTTAAATCAATACCATCTACTCCTATGAAAAGCTTATTACAAGCTAAAGTTCCTAATATTTGTTCGGCATAATGTCCAATAACAGAAACCGAGTTTTTTCTCATACTGCCTCCTAATTGTACTACCTCTATATTGGGGTGATAGCAAAGAGTTAACGATACTTTCACAGAAGAAGTTATAGCTGTTAAATGTTTTTGCATATCAATGTGATTAGCAAAAGTAAGAAGTGTAGTTCCTGACGCAATAATAATCTTATCATTGGGCTCTAACATATTATTTGCAGCTTCAGCGATGCGTCTTTTCTCCTCAATATAAAGTTTCTCTTTTTCATCGACGTGTCTATCTGTAATTAAGGAACTTAGCGCACTTGCACTACCATGATTACGAATCAAAAGTTTCTTACTTTCTAGCAATCGCAAATCTTTTCGAATCGTAACTTCCGAAACATCAAGATTTCTACTTAAATCTTGTACTTTGACAAAGCCATCCTTCTTTAATTCGTCAAGAATATACTTATGTCTTTGAGCAATATTTCCCATATCAAACAGTGTTATAGTATTAGTATCTAACGCTTTATGTGAATAATCTTATACTTATAAAAGCAAATAAAAGCATTTTACTTGCCCTATTTTTATGTTTATATCAAAGTTACACTTTTATTTTATAAAAACGAAAATAGAAATACAAATAATTACACAATCCGAAAGCATAATAGAATATTCAAAACTCAATATGTTGCGATATTCAAAAATATACTTTCGATATATTACTTTTATTTACGATTTTGCTTGTTAATATAAATTTGATTTTCTACATTTGAGGTAGTTAACCTCTAACAATGTATTGATATGAAGCGAAGTGATCAAATTAATAAGATCGCGAATCCCGAAACATTATGGGATGTCTTAATTATCGGTGGCGGTGCTACTGGATTAGGCTTAGCGGTCGATGCTGCTTCACGCGGATATAAGACTTTATTACTAGAACAACATGATTTTGCTAAATCGACATCTAGCCGAAGTACCAAATTAGTACATGGTGGAGTTAGATATTTAGCACAAGGCGATGTTAGCTTAGTTATTGAAGCTTTACGCGAGAGAGGCCGATTGAAACAAAATGCTCCTCATCTATTTAAGAGTCAACGGTTCATCATCGGAAACTATAAGTGGTGGGAAAAACCTTTCTATACAATAGGACTGACAGTCTATGATATTCTCTCTGGTTCAAGAACCTTGGGAAGGTCTAAACCTCTTAAAAAGAATACAGTTCTAAAAGAAATTCCTCAAATTAAACAATCAAACTTAAAAGGTGGAGTAGTTTACTATGACGGGCAATTTGATGATGCACGTTTAGCTATTAATCTTCTACAAACAGCAATAGAACATGATGCTACTGCCGCAAATTATATAGAAGTTACTTCTTTAACAAAAAACACAAATGCCACACTCAATGGGGTTACAGCGATTGATAAAATAACCAATCAAGAATTTACGATAAAAGCAAAATCAATTATTAATGCTACAGGCATTTTTGTAGATAAAATACTACAAATGGATGCGCCTGAGGATGATAATATTGTACGCCCTAGCCAAGGTGTTCATTTGGTTGTAGATCAATCATTTCTAGGAGGGGACTCTGCAATTATGATTCCAAAAACCAGTGATGGCCGTGTTTTATTCGGAGTTCCATGGCACGGGAAAGCCATCTTAGGAACTACTGATACTCCCCTAAAGGAGTTTGTTCTTGAGCCAGTAGCACTTGAAGAAGAAGTAGACTTTATACTGAAAACGGCTGGTCAATACCTAGAGAAACAGCCAACCAAAGAAGATGTATTATCGGTGTTTGCTGGACTAAGACCACTTGCTGCTCCTAAAAAAGGTAGTAATTCGACAAAAGAAATATCAAGAAGTCATAAAATAATAGCTTCTGATAGTGGATTAGTGACAGTAACAGGAGGAAAATGGACTACCTATAGAGAGATGGCTGAAGAAACCTTAGATAAAGCTATTGAGGTATGTCACCTTGAAAACAAAGCGTGTGTTTCTAAAAATTTAAGGATTCATGGATACCAAACGACAACAGATCGCTCTAACTTTAGCTATGTATATGGGTCTGATTTAAAAAAGATTCAAGAACTTTGTGATAATCAACCCGAACTAAGAGATACTCTTCACCCTCGTTTTGACTTTATAAAAGCAGAAGTTGTATGGGCTATACACCATGAAATGGCTCTTACAATTGAAGATGTCCTCGCTAGACGACTCAGAGCTTTATTCCTTGACGCCAGGGCAGCAATAGACATTGCACCAAAAGTTGCAAGCATTATGGCTAAAGAAATGAATAAAGACAAAGATTGGGAAAACCAACAAGTAAATGATTTTATCGAATTAGCTCAAAATTATTTACTAATACAATACAAACCTCAAACGACAAAATAAACACAAATCAGCACTTAAAATCTAACACATATGGAAAAGTATATTTTAGCATTCGACGCAGGTACTACAAGTTCCAGAGCAATTATTTTTAATCACTCAGGCGAAATATGTTCTGTTGCTCAAAAGGAATTCACCCAATATTTTCCACAAAGTGGATGGGTAGAACATGATCCTCACGAAATTTGGTCTTCAT
>NZ_DYYK01000126.1:0-13650 GCF_020741705.1 Bacteroides coprosuis | reverse complement strand
AATCAGCCCTAGTAAAAGAGTTAATCGCTTATAATAAGTAATGACTTGATCTTTATTAATCAGTCGCTGCTCTATCTTGGCAAGACGGTCATCATATCGTAATAACTGATCTTCGAGTTCTTCGGTATGTTGTTCTATGTTTTCCTCAATTGCTTCAGATACTTTTACGGGCAACTCCTCTTTTTGAGCTATTGAATCTTCTCGGTTTGCAATCGGATTCTTCTCCTCTACTTTAGACTCTTGAACAATGGGGCTTTCTTTTGCCATTGGAGTAGTATCAAGGGGTTCTTGAGGCTTTTCATTACCAACTTCTTCTTTCTTTTCTGGGTGAGTGATGGGTGCATTAAGTTCTACAGAAACAGATTCAGCAGAACTATGATCGTCCTCCTTACGGGGTTCTGCTTCAATATTGCCTTGAGTAGATGCTTCTTGTACTTCTTTAGGTTTTGAAGAATCTACTACCTCGGATGCAGCTGTAGATTTCAACTCCTTCTCATTACAGCTCAACTCAACAGCCTGAAAATGAGAAAAGGGTTTATTTATTGTTTCAGCGAAAGTCTCATCAGGAGTAAAAATAATATCTCCTCCCAACTCTCCTTCAAAAGTACCAAAACCTGGAATAACAGATTTCTTATCTTTTAAAAGTTGAGATTTAATGACCGATTTTATTTGAGCTATAAATAAGGAGGTTGCTTCTTTCTGCCATTCATAGCGTTCTTCAAATAGTTCATAGACAGGGTTTACTTCTTCATTTTCATCTAACTTTAAAACACCCAATATAGCAGATGATGAAAAAACCACTTTAAGAGAAGGTGGATTCAGTATTTTACTGCCATCTTCTCGCTTTTCAATATACTCTAAACGCTTTTCAACTTCAAAGACACCGAAAGGATCAAAACTAGCTTTTCTATAAGTTTGCAATTCTGTAGCAAACCCTAAAACAAAGGTTTCAAGATAAATTGAAACATCTGCCTCCTGCATATTAATTTTACTTGCTAGCTTATCAATAAATAACTGACTATTCACTATTACCGTCTTTAAATAAGATCTCCATAGAGATCAAAATCATCGGAACCTGAAATCTTCACATCGTAGAAAGAACCAATTTCAATATCTTGCCCTTCATCTTTAATGAGAACTTCTGGGTCCACTTCTGGAGAGTCATATTGAGTTCTTCCTATAAAATATTCTCCTTCGATACGATCTATGATTACGCGTTGCTCGGTACCTACTTTACGTTGAGCTACCTCTGCAGAAACACTCTGTTGAATATCCATCAACTCACTTAGGCGAGCCTGTTTGACATCATCAGAAATTTCATCTTCATAATTCTTAGCTGAGAAAGTACCTTCTTCTTCTGAATAGGCAAATGCTCCCATTCTATCGAACTTCACTTCACGGACAAAGTCTTTCAGCTCTTCAAAGTCTTGCTCTGTTTCTCCTGGATGCCCAACCATTAATGTAGTACGAATATGAATGCCTGGAACTTCTGCTCGCATACGTCTTATCATTTCCAAGGTATCTGCCTTGGTTACATTACGACGCATCTTAGAAAGCATATTATCTGAGATATGTTGCAATGCGATATCTAAGTACTTACATACATTATCGTTCTCACGCATAACACGCAATAAATCGTATGGGAAGTGTGCTGGATAGGCGTAGTGTAAACGAATCCATTCAACACCAGGAATAGCAGCCATACGCTCTATTAACTCAGGAAGACGTTGTTTTTTATACAGATCTACACCATAGTAGGTTAGTTCTTGAGCTATTACCTGAAACTCTCTCACTCCCTGTCCTACTAATAGTTTCACCTCATCGAGGATATCTTCCATAGGTCGAGAAACATGTTTACCGGTAATAATGGGGATAGCACAATACGAACAAGTACGATCACAACCCTCTGATATTTTCAAGTAGGCATAGTGATCGGGAGTAGTTAGGCTACGTTCCAAATGAAGCTTTGGATCGTAGTTTTTCCCTAAATCAGCTAATAAACCTTTCCAATCAAATTTACCATAAAACTTATCAACTTGAGGGATTTCAATTTGAAGTTCTTTCAAATAGCGTTCAGATAAACATCCCATCACGAAAAGCTTATCCAACACTCCTTCTTCTTTGGCTTGAGCAAATTCCAGAATCATATTGATTGATTCTTCTTTTGCATCACCTATAAATCCACATGTATTAATAACGGCGATATCGCCTTGAGGTTCTTCTGGATCGTGTTCTACATGATAGCCAGAAGCTTCTAGTTGACGGATAAGTTGCTCTGAATCGACTAGGTTCTTTGAGCAACCTAAAGTAATAATATCTATTGTTTTCTTCATTTATTGTTCTCCAAATAGTGAGTCTACAAATTCCTCCTTATTAAACACTTGTAAATCGTCTATGCCCTCACCAAGGCCAATATATTTAACAGGAATTTGGAATTGATCTGAGATACCTATCACTACACCACCCTTTGCCGTACCATCTAGTTTGGTAATAGCCAATGAGTTTACTTCTGTAGCTAGAGTAAATTGTTTTGCTTGTTCAAATGCATTTTGACCCGTAGAGCCATCGAGGACTAAAAGAACTTCGGAAGGAGCATCGGGTATGATTTTCTTCATTACATTCTTAATTTTAGTCAATTCATTCATGAGGTTGATTTTGTTGTGTAATCTACCTGCGGTATCGATAATTACAACATCTGCATGATTGGCTACAGCCGAACTCAAGGTATCAAAAGCTACTGATGCTGGGTCGGAACCCATCTTTTGTTTGATAACAGGAACCCCTACTCTCTCTCCCCAAATCTCCAATTGCTCAACAGCAGCTGCTCTGAAAGTATCTGCTGCTCCAAGATATACTGATTTACCAGCAGCCTTGAACTTAGCGGCTATCTTCCCGATAGTAGTAGTTTTACCCACACCATTCACGCCAACCACCATAATAACGTAAGGTGTATCTCTTTGAGGAAGATCAAAAGCAGCATCACTTGCTTTGTTTTCTATTAAAAGGGATGCAATTTCTTCACGAAGAATAGCATTTAATTCTTTCGTATTGACGTATTTATCTTTCGATACTCTATTCTCTATTCGCTCAATAATCTTGAGTGTAGTATCTACGCCAACATCAGATGTAATCAAGACTTCTTCTAGGTCATCAAGAACGTCATCATCAACTTTTGACTTTCCTGCAACAACACGAGCTATTTTACTAAAAACACTCTCTTTAGTTTTTGACAAACCTTGGTCCAAGGTCTTTTTCTTCTCCTTAGAGAAAAAATTAAATATTCCCATATTTCGCGAATTAGTTTAGTATATACCTTCTTTGGCCTACAAAGATAACAATTTTAAAGCATAAGTGTAAAATTATCCATCTAGTTTGATGAATAATATAAGAGCTTAAACCACGCAAAACCTTAAGCCTTTACTATTTGTTATATATGAAACTATTAACATAAAACTATGAAAGTAAAACTAGTAGCTCCAATGGAGTTTCAGCTCGCTGTGCAAAATCCTTATATCTTATGTTTTCATCATCGAGATGCTTTCCCAAAAGGCACTAAACAGATGACTCCTATTCAGTATTTACCCAATCGCAACCCCAATGGAGATTTTGATTTATTAGCTCCATGGAGGATGTATTATGGAAATAAAATTCCTGGATTTCCCGTGCATCCACATAGAGGTTTTGAAACCATAACAGTGGTAACCAAAGGCTATGCTGATCACTTCGATTCGTTTGGGTGTTACGGGAGATATGGTGAAGGAGATGTACAATGGATGACTGCCGGAAAGGGCATTCAACACTCTGAGATGTTTCCTCTACTTAGCGAAGAGCAAGAGAACCCGATGGAATTATTCCAAATATGGCTCAATCTCCCTAAAAAGGATAAGATGGTTGAACCTAATTACAAAATGCTGTGGGCAGAAGATATTCCAACAACAG
This sequence comes from Bacteroides coprosuis, assembly GCF_020741705.1. Classification (NCBI taxonomy): domain Bacteria; kingdom Pseudomonadati; phylum Bacteroidota; class Bacteroidia; order Bacteroidales; family Bacteroidaceae; genus Bacteroides; species Bacteroides coprosuis. The sequence goes on along the minus strand of NZ_DYYK01000126.1, from coordinate 9,711 downwards.
TAGTGGATCATGAGGGGGCAAAGGCTACTGTTAGGGTTCTTGCTGGAGAATTTAATGGGATACTCTCACTCGATCCTACTCCTCATTCATGGGCATTTGATAGAAAGAATAGAGTTTGTATTTTACTCCTAGAACTAGAGCCTCATGCTAAAATCACCCTGCCAAAGGTATCTTCTACCCTCAACAGATCTATTTATCATTATTCTCAAAATCAAGCAGAAGTAGATTTAGAGGGTCAAGGATTATCTGAGGGAATGTATGCGCAGTTAGAGGGTAACGAAGAGATTACGGTTCAGAATACAAGTCGGAAAGTTGCCAAACTCTTAGTTCTTGAAGGTGAGCCAATAAATGAGCCAGTATCAGCACATGGACCTTTTGTTATGAATAGTAAGCAAGAGATTTTACAAGCTTTTGAGGATTTTAGAAAAACAGAATTTGGCGGGTGGCCTTGGGATGCAGAAGACCCCGTCAATGACAAGGATGCACCTCGCTTTGCGAGCTTTCAAGAAGGGGAAAAAGAGTATCCACTTTCTTGAATTTACAGAAGTTATAAGACACAAAAAAAGCCCTTTCCGCATAGGAAGGGCTTTTTTATATAAGGTTCAATACATCTCTTATTTTTCAAAGAAGTCTTTAAGCTGATCTTTGTGAAGAATTTTTTCTTCAAACATGTAAGCTCCTGTTTTTGGAGACTTAACCATTTTAATTGCTTTAGTATATGCGCGGTCTTGACCTTCGTGCGTACGCGCAACTGGTTTCTTTGCCATGAGTATATTATTTTATTTCTTTATGTACTGTTACTTTCTTCAAGATTGGGTTGTATTTTTTCAACTCAATTCTTTCAGTTGTATTTTTTCTGTTCTTTGTAGTGATATAACGTGAAGTACCTGGCATACCACTTTCTTTGTGCTCAGTGCATTCTAGAATAACTTGCACTCTATTACCTTTTGCCTTTTTTCCCATAAGTCAGTCCTCCTGTTTATCCGATTACTTTAATACTGTTCCAGCTGCAAAAGCCTTTATCTACAGCTTCATGTAGAGCAGCATCTAAACCAATTTTGTTAATTGTGCGTAAACCAGCAGCACTAATGCTTAAGCTAATCCAGCAACCTTGTTCTACATAGTAGAACTTCTTATTAAACAAGTTCACATCAAAAGTTTTTTTAGTTCTTCTTTTAGAGTGTGAAACGTTGTTGCCAACCATGGCCTTCTTTCCGGTAATTTGACAAATCTTCGACATTTCTATCTTATTTTTTCGTTTTTTTCTCTATACTTATTTCAAACAGAGTGCAAAGAAAGCACATTTCTAGTTAGAAAGCAAGATTTTTTCAAAATAATTCATTGAAGTATAAGACTATTTAAGTTCTTGAAGCAGTTCCATTAACATAAAAAATCCTTGATTACAAGTTCGCTCTATATTCATCTCTCTTCCATGATCATAATTTAGCAAACGAGTGCGGATTTTATCACCACATTTTACTGCAATCCAAACTGTCCCAACAGGTTTACCAGGTGCTGCTCCCGTAGGACCAGCAATTCCAGTAGTCGCTATTCCACAGTCGGAATGAAGCTGCTTACATACTCCTTGAACCATTTCAAGAGCAGTTTCTTCACTCACTGCTCCATGCTTTTCTAATGTAGCGGACTGTACGCCCAACTGCATTCTCTTTACACCATTTTGATAAGCTACGATAGAACCATTAAAGTAGTCTGAGCATCCGGGTATTGCTGCAATTTTAGCTGCAACTCTACCTCCAGTACAACTTTCGGCTGTAGCCACTGTGTATTTATGTTTTCTCAACCAAATTCCAAGTTGCTCTTCCAAAGGTTTATCATCTTCAGCAAAAACATCGTGCTTTAGAATCTTTCGTAAACCTTCTTCAGCTAATCTTAAAGTCTCCTCTAGTTTTGCTTTATCTTCTCCTTGAGCAGTCAATCGTAATCTCATTGCTCCAGGTTTGGGTAAATAAGCCAAACGGATAAAAGAAGGTAGTTTATCTTCCCACTCTTCCAAGACTTCAGCCAAAACAGATTCTGGATAATTCTTCACGATATAAGTTTCATGAAGAATAAAATCTGTATCAAATTTCTTATTTAAACGAGGAAGGATTTCTTGCTCCATCGCAGTCTTCATCTCATCAGGAACTCCTGGCATAGACACCAGTACTTTACCTTGATGATCAAACCAACTGATAGAGGCACTTCCTACATGATTAGGGATTACCGTGCAGCTTTTCGGAACATAGGCCATGCTCTTATTCTGCTCATTCATCGGTATTCTGCCTGCTAATATACGCTTAATATTCTTATATACGGCCTCATCGAATACTAATTCTGTATTAAAATATTGGCAAAGAGTAGTTTTTGTTATGTCATCTTTGGTAGGACCTAACCCTCCAGTCATCAACACAATATCTACTCTTTTTAAGGCAGAGTTTACAGCTTCAGTAATCTCTTTCGAATCGTCACGAACTGAGGTGATTCGATTTACTGCTATGCCAAACTGATTGAGCTTATTTCCCATCCATGCAGAGTTCGTATCTACCACCTGCCCAATTAAGAGTTCATCTCCAACCGTAATAATCTCAGCAAAAATCTTCATTCCTCTCCTTCCTTATAGTGATACACGTGAATATGCTGGCAAATCAATCGTTGCGAAATCCTTGTCTAGGTATTTAAAATAACCAGACATAGCAATCATAGCAGCATTATCTGTGGTATAACTAAATTTAGGAATATAGACATTCCAACCATATCTTTTGGCATGATCAAGGAATGCGTTACGTAAACCTGTGTTTGCTGAAACTCCTCCTGCAACAGCTACCTCGTTTATTTTATATTCTTTAGCTACTTTACGTAGTTTATCCATAAGGATATCTACAACTGTCTTTTCAAGAGACGCAGCCAAATCATTTTTATGCTTTTCGATAAAATCGGGATCTTCTTTTAACCAATCCTTTAAAGAGTAAAGGAAGGATGTTTTAAGACCACTAAAACTATAATTAAAACCTGGGATATGGGGTTTATTAAAGGTATAGGCTTCGGGATTTCCTTGACGAGCCATCTTATCAATAATAGGACCACCTGGATAACCCAAGCCCATTACTTTGGAACATTTATCAATGGCTTCACCAGCAGCGTCATCAATAGTTTGTCCTAAAATCTCCATTTCACTATGAGATTTTACCAATATAATTTGTGAGTTACCGCCCGATACTAATAAGCAAAGGAAAGGTAGTTTGGGTTGTTTGTTTTCTTCTCCTTCTGTTTTAATAAAGTGAGCTAAAACATGACCTACCAAGTGGTTCACATCTATCATTGGAATATCTAGAGAGCGAGCTAATCCTTTTGCAAATGAAACACCTACCAATAATGAGCCCATAAGACCTGGACCTCTAGTAAATGCCACTGCACTTAGTTCTTCTTTGGTTACACCTGCTCTTTTTAATGCTTCATGTACTACTGGTACAATATTTTGTTGGTGAGCGCGTGAAGCTAATTCGGGTACTACCCCACCATACGATTCGTGAACAGCCTGACTTGCCACTACATTAGATAGCAAATATCCATCTTTTATGACAGCAGCTGATGTATCATCACAGGATGATTCAATTCCTAATATAATTGTACTCATAATTTAAACAATCTAATTATGCCACAAAAGTAATCATAAAAGTAGGATTCGTGATGTTATATTTTATATTTTTGTTTCAAATTACTTTAAAACACCGTATTTATCAAAACGCTTAAGAAAATTGTTCGATGGGTTCTGGGCATATTGTTGGGTATTTATTTACTCCTCATTGCTATGCTCAACATTCCCTCTATTCAGAGTTCCATGTCAGAGTTTGTTGCCAAAGAATTGGGCGAACATCTTCATACTGAACTACGAATAGGTAGGATAAATATGGGTTTGCTCAATCGCATCATTATTGAGGATCTATATGTGGAAGATCTTGCAGGAAAAGATTTACTCAAAGTATCTCGTCTATCTGCTCGATTTGATATTTTAGAATTACTTAAGGGAAAGATTTCTATTAATAGTGTACAGCTTTTTGGATTCGACTTAAAACTGGCAAAACCTTCTTTGGAAGATGAACTCAATTTGCAATTTATCATAGATGCTTTTCAATCTTCTGAACCCAAGAAAGAGAGTAATCTTGATCTTCGTATCAACTCTCTTCTTATTCGAAGAGGAAAACTCTCATACGATGTAGAAGATCAACCCCACTCTGAACACAAGTTTAATGCACACCACCTCAAGTTTAATAATATTGTAGCCAATATCTCTCTAAAAGCTTTAAGACCAGACTCTATCAATGCTTCAATTAAGCGGTTTAGTGTGAATGAAGCATCGGGATTGGAACTTAAGAAACTCGCTCTTAAGGTAGTTGCCAATCCGGAGAAGATGCAGATTCAAAATTTTGAAGTGGCTCTGCCTCAGTCTAAGTTACAGATAGATACCATCAATCTAGCTTATGCAGGGATAAAATCTTTTGATGAGTTTGCCGACGAGGTTGAATTTTCTTTAAAAACTCTTCCTTCTTATATTACATTAGGCGATTTGAGTCCGTTTGTACCTGGATTCAAAAACTTCAAGGAACGTATCAATCTAGATTTAGAGGTTAATGGAACGATAGACCAACTCAACTGCTCACACCTTTATCTGAATGGAGATAACCATCTCTTTTTAAGGGGGAGTGGAACGGTAGAAAACTTATCACATCCCAAAGATGCTTTTATCTATGCTTCACTCTCCAGATTCTCCATAGATCAGCAAGGAATGGAGTTTCTTGTACGAAATTTGAATGAAGATTTTCAAGGCATACCGCCCATTCTTACTCGTATGGGCACAACATCTTTCCAAGGTGAACTATCGGGTTACCCCAATGATTTTGTAACCTATGGTGTGTTTCGCTCAAGCACATTGGGAAATATTCGTACCGATGTTAAATTCTCCAAACCAGAGGATAAGGGTTTGTTTAGTTATAAAGGAAGCATCAGTACGCAAGAATTTAACTTAGCCCAACTATCCAATAGTGATCAGCTCGGTTTGATATCCTTCAATCTACATGTGGAGGGAATTAAAGAGGAAAGGAAAGCATATCCTAATGTCAAAATACAAGGAAACGTTTCTGAATTTGATTTTAGTGGATACAATTACGAAAACATCTCCATTGACGGTTTATACAAAGAGGGTGGTTTTGATGGGCAACTTAGCCTTGATGATGAAAATGGATTGGTAGATTTGAATGGTAGCATTAATATTGCTCAAGCTATTCCGTCTTTTAACTTCGAGGCCAACATCATTGATATTCGTCCTTACCAATTGAACCTCAGTAAACGAGATGAGGATGAAAGATTTTCAGTTAATATCGTTGCCAATTTTACGGGTGGTTCTATTGATAAAATGAATGGAGAGATTAATATTAATAATCTTGATTATCATACGAGTTTCCTTGAATACAAGTTGGATAACTTCAAAGTTCAGGCCCTACATACTGATGAATACAATAAATTACTTATCAATTCAAAGTTTTTACGTGCTCATATTGATGGTCAGTATTCATACAAAACGCTATTGAGTAGCATTATTAATACCACCAAACGCTATTTGCCTTCGCTTACTTCTACCTTGAAGACGCCAGCAAAGAGTAAAAACAACTTTAGTTTTGAAGTAGATTTAGAAGATACAGAGATACTTACTCATCTCTTCAATATTCCTTTTCAAACCTTTACGCACTCCACATTAAAAGGGTACTTTGATGACGAAAAGGAACGAGTACATATTGAAGGTTATTTTCCTAAGCTACGCTACAAAAATGTAAACTATGAGTCGGCTATGATTTTGTTTGAGAACCCGAGTGACGAACTAACTGCTCACATCCGACTTACTCAGCAAAAATCTTATGGGGCTGTGAATATCTCTTTAAATGCTCTAGCCAAAGAGGATATCATCACTACTTCCCTCAACTGGGGGAATACGGGAGCTGCTACCTACAGTGGTAAGTTTAATACAGAAACATTTTTCCAGAGAATAAAAGATGAAAAGCAAAAACCTTATCTCAAAACGCAGATTAAGGTATTACCTAGTGATGTAATATTAAACGATACCACATGGCAGATACACCCATCAGAAATAGAAATTGCACCTCAATTGGTGAAAGTAAATAACTTCTTATTCAGTAACGAACGACAGTTTTTACAGATAGATGGACAAGGCTCTATCTCTCCTCAAGATACACTCTTCTTAAACTTAAATGACATTGACTTGGGCTATATCTTCGACATTGCCAATATAAAAGAGGATGTTGACTTTAAGGGAAAAACAACGGGAAGAGCCATTGTAAGCAACCTTTTTGATAAGCCCAATATGAATACCAATCTACATGTAAACAATTTTACTTTTAATGATGGTTTACTAGGAGATATGGATGTCTATGGTTTTTGGGATAATGATACACAAGGTATTTTCTTGGATGCAGAAATTAATGAAAACGACTTAGGCTCGACTTATGTTACGGGGTTTGTATATCCTATTGCTCCCAAGAGTGGACTCGATTTGGATATTATAGCCAATGGAACAAATATCAAGTTTTTAGAGGGATATATGGCAGATATTGCCAATGATGTAAAAGGTAGAGCTTATGGAAGTGTTCGTTTGCATGGACAGTTCAAAACACTCAATCTAGAGGGAGATTTACTAGCTGATGCTTCTCTCAGAATAGGTGTACTCAACACACATTTCGCTCTCAATGATAGCCTCTATTTCACTCCTAATGGGATAGAGTTTAAAGATATTCATCTACGAGATTTGGAAGGTCATACGGGTAAACTGAAAGGGGCTTTGCATTATCAGCATTTTAAAAACTTGAAATACCAGTTTGATATCAATGCCAATAATCTATTGGTTATGAACACAAAGGAATCACCCGACCTCCCTTTTTATGGCAAGATATATGCTACGGGAAATACTATTTTAAGGGGAGACCAAGCAGGGCTCAACGTAGATGCATCCGTTCGAACCGACAAAAATACACAGTTTACTTTTATAACGAATGCTACAGCTTCGGCAGCAAGCAATCAGTTTATCCATTTTAATGATAAAACACCTTATCACAATGCTAATTTAGAGAAGCCTCAAGAGCTTGATATGTATGGTAACGTAATACAAGAGGATACTGAATACGACTCTGATATTGATATTCGTCTTAATTTACAGATAGAAGCAACTCCTGAAGCCAATGTGAAAATAATTCTAGACCCTATTGCGGGAGATTATATGACAGCTGCGGGAACTGGAAACATTCGGATGGAGTTTTACAACAAAGGGGATGTTCGTCTGTTTGGTAGTTACGAAATCCAAAAGGGTATGTATAAATTCAGCTTGCAAGAGGTTATTCGCAAAGATTTCACCATTATGCAAGGAAGTAGTATTTCTTTCAATGGCAGGCCGCTAGATGCAAATCTGAATATCAGGGCGCAATATACAGTCAACTCGGTTTCACTAACCGACTTAATTCCTTCGGAAAACTCGTTGACTAGCCAGTCGCATATTAAAGTAAACTGCATCTTGGGAGTAACGGGTCAGCTCACTAGTCCCAACATTACTTTCGACTTAGATTTGCCCAATGAGCACGATGAAGTACGTTCTCTCGTTAAAAACTATATCAATACCGAGGAACAGATGAATATGCAAGTATTATATCTACTAGGTATTGGTAAATTCTATATGGCAGACAATGCCAATAACAATCAAAGCTCGGATATGATGTCATCCGTTTTATCCTCCACCCTTTCTGGACAGTTGAATGATATTTTATCTCAGATGATTAATAATAATAATTGGAGTTTTGGAACCAATGTAAGTACTGGAAGCAAGGGCTGGACAGATGTAGAAGTGGAGGGAATGCTCTCGGCACAACTCTTAAACAACAGACTATTAATTAATGGAAACTTTGGATACAGAGATAACCCTATGGCCACGACCAACTTTGTAGGTGATTTTGAAGCGGAATGGCTATTAAATCGTTCGGGAAATATTCGCTTAAGAGGATATAGCAAGACAAATGACAGATACCTTATTCGTACCAATTTAACTACGCAAGGAGTAGGTATTATGTTCCGTAAAGACTTCTTATATTGGAAGGAACTTTTCTTTTGGAACACCATAAAACTACGTCGTCAAGCTAGAAAAGAAGCTAAACTAAAGGAGCAAGAAGCTGTATTAAGAAAATCTAAAGAGGAGAAAGAAAAAGAATTAGCTCCTATTCAAGAGTAGAATCATCTCCTGCAATACATCGCCTGCCAAGCGAAGTTCTCCGATACTTCTGTAAGCTACTCTTAGGCTTATCGGGTATGGTCATCTCTATCAAGTTATCTGCTAATGCAGGGTTTAAATAGTGCTGACTAAAATGCTTCCTATCTGCTAAGTTTAATACCTCTTGAATTTCTGCCCGACTTAATTCTCCATCCAAAATCAAAAGCATACTTTCAACTTGGGGGGTAACTTGAGGGGTAACTTGGGGGGTAACTTGGGGGGTAACATATTTAATCGCATTAGCCTTATAAAAAGTAATACGAATATAATTATCAGATAGTTCAAAGCAATCCTCTCCATATTTACTAACAATTCGAGGAATACCCGATCCTAGCTGCTCTACCAGGCCTAAATCCTTAAAAACTCTCATAAGCTCTTTATTCCTAGGAACTGATATTCCATGAAAAAACTCTCCCTCATTCAAACCCTGTGGCAATCCGCCATTAGATTGAATTTCTATTCTATCAGAAAACACTTCTACCTTGGGGGGTACCTCATTTCTGTAATCATTGTGAACAATAGCATTTATTATAGCTTCGCGAACAGCAACTTCATTCCATTGGTTATGTTCAATTCTCTCTTTGCCAGTTATATATGAATGTGTTACATTTTCAACACCAACTTTATCTAGTATTTGCTTCGTAGCTTTAATTAAAGAACAATAACCAAACTCATTATTTTCTATTAAGTTAATTCGGTCTATCCCCTCATATTTAGCAACCTTCATAGACAAGCCATTTTCATCAGAAAGTAAATAAGCCGCATAATTATAATAATCATCATCTAATAATAATTCAAGAGTTCTAGCAAATTGCCCCTTTAAAGGTCTACTAATACCTTCATAATAAATTTTCAATTGCTCAAAATACAATTCTTGTGTAGGCGATTTTATTCTACAAAGTGAGTTAGTTACATTTCTCGAATACAATTCACTTATTTTTTTTGGAGACATTGGTTCAGAAGAAGAACCAATTCTTTGAAAACAACCTTTAGGAGTTAAACCATACTTTGACCAATAATATGGCTTATCTAAACCAACAGATATAAGAATTTCAATAATAGTATTTCCTCCAAATTCGGAAGTTAAAATATCAACTAACCCCAAGGTAGAAGGAGCTATATTATTCTTAATCCTATCTTTTATAGCTAATTGTAGATTGTCAATATTATTTAATTGAACACTAATACCTGCATCATCTACACCTATCAATATTTTGCCTCCTTTAGTATTTAAAAAAGCCACTATTTCGCGTTCTAAATCTTTCGTTAGATCTAGTTTGTATTCAATATACATACTTTCATTATTCATATTCCAAACAATTACAATTAATTATTTGTAAATATAATTATATTCTTATAACACATTATTTTAAATCTAATTATATTTATTA
>NZ_DYYK01000125.1:0-17952 GCF_020741705.1 Bacteroides coprosuis | reverse complement strand
CCGATCTTGGAAACATAACCCCACAAAAAAAGAGGCTGTCAATAAAATGACAACCTCTTTTAAATATTATAAATTAATGAGCCGACTCAAATTCCTTTAGGAATCGAGTATCATTCTCAGAGAATAATCGTAAGTCGCTCACTTGATATTTCAAGTTGGTAATACGTTCAATACCCATACCTAAAGCATATCCACTGTATTCATTACTATCAATGCCATTTGCTTCAAGTACATTCGGATCTACCATACCACAACCAAGGATTTCTACCCAACCTGTGTTTTTACAGAAAGGACAACCTTTTCCTCCACAGATATTGCAACTGATATCCATTTCAGCACTTGGCTCAGTAAAAGGGAAGTATGATGGACGTAATCTGATTTTTGTTTCTTTACCAAACAACTCTTGAGCAAAGTGTAAAAGTACTTGCTTTAAGTCGGCAAATGAAACATCTTTATCTATATATAAAGCTTCTAACTGATGGAAGAAGCAGTGTGCACGGTAACTGATAGCCTCGTTACGATAAACTCTACCTGGACAAATAATGCGAATTGGGGGTTTAGCATAATCCATAACACGAGTTTGAACCGATGAAGTGTGTGTACGTAATACGATATCTGGATGTGATTCTATAAAGAAGGTGTCTTGCATATCACGAGCTGGGTGGTCTTCAGCAAAATTCAATGCTGAGAATACGTGCCAGTCATCTTCGATTTCAGGGCCTTCAGCAATGCTAAATCCTAGGCTAGAAAAAATGTCAATGATTTCATTTTTTACCAATGTGATAGGATGTCTTGTACCTAGCTCTATAGGATAGGCAGTACGAGTGAGATCCAATTCATCAGCAGATGTGTCTTGAGTTTCGTATTGTGATTTTAAAGAGGTAATTCTTTCTTGAGCTTTGTTTTTTAGCTCATTCAACTTCATACCTACTTCTTTTTTAAGTTCATTGGGCACTTCTCTTAACTCTTTCATAAGTTGAGATACTTCTCCCTTTTTACTTAAATATTTAATACGTAGAGCTTCAATTTCTTCAGCATTAGAAGCTTTTAGCGCTTCAACTTCTTTAAGAAGCTGTTCTATTTTAGCTATCATATCTTCGTGTTCTAATTATTTTTCTTGGTTCCCTGCAAATATACAATATTATCTAGTAAAAAACTGAAGTTGTGCTACTTTTCTAGTTTTGAGAATGATTTGTGTGGAGGAGGTTTATTTATTCTCTTCTTTTCAGCGGATTGTATTAAAATATAACCTACAAATTTGGTGTGGAGGTTAAAATAGGGTGTTCTTATTCTTTCTTGAAAAAGAAGTAGGAATAGGGCGTTTTTTTGAGTACATATTGTAAATAATATGTAGTAGAGAAATACTTCTGTAAATTGAGTGTTATTTAGCTTATTATCTGAGGTTTGTATTGAATAAATCTATTCCTGTCATAAAGAAACAGATTCACTTTGACACCGACATGACATCATCATGTCGGTGTCAAAGCAGTCTCTTGTCGGTGTTATGATGTTTGAATGTCTGAGTTGAATATCTTCTTCTATTTATGAATAAAAAAGTGTCTATTTTTCGATAAGAAATGGGGTTGTCACGTTCTAAGTAATTATTATACCTATGTATTAAAAAGAGAGGCTGTCTAAAATGAATTAGACAGCCTCTCTTTTTGAAATTGAAAATGTATGATTATAAATGTCTTTTTGGTTTGATGTCAAACTTCACAGGTTTAATCATGTTTTCAGGTTTAAGAATAGTATCTAAATCTTCTTTATCAAGAATGTCATGTTCTAGTACTAATTCATAAACACCTTTACCAGTTGAAGCTGCTTCTTTAGCAATCTTAGTTGAGTTTTTATAACCGATGATTGGGTTAAGAGCAGTAATAATACCAATACTATTTAGTACTTGTTTTTTACAATGTTCTTCATTGGCAGTGATACCATCAATACAACGGATGCGTAGTGTGTCGAATCCATTCATTAGTAAATCGGCTGATTCGAAGCAGCACTGTGCCATAACAGGTTCCATAGCGTTTAACTCCATCTGAGCAGCTTGACCGCACATAGTAACACAAACATCGTTACCAATTACTTTGTAAGCTACTTGGTTTGCTACTTCTGCAATAACTGGGTTTACTTTGCCGGGCATGATAGAAGAACCCGGTTGCATAGCTGGAAGATTGATTTCGCCTAAGCCACAACGTGGACCAGAAGATAGTAAACGAAGATCATCACATATCTTATTGATTTTAACGCTTACACGCTTCATAGCTTGTGAATAACCCACCATGCAGCTAGTATCTGAAGTTGCACCTACTAAGTCATCAGCAAGTTTGATTTCCCAACCAGTAATTTCACTAAGTGCTTTTACACATTTTTCTGAGTAACCAGGTTCTGAGCAGATACCTGTACCAATAGCAGTAGAACCCATATTTACAGTTAGGAATTCTTTTGCAGCAAAGTTTAGGTTTTCTATTTCATGAGTTAATATATTAGCAAAGCCATGAAATGTTCTACCTAATGTCATAGGTACAGCATCTTGTAATTGAGTGCGTCCCATTTTAACAACGCTCTTAAATTCTTGAGCTTTCTTATCTAAAGAAGCAATTAAGTCTTTTAAGTGAGTTACCAGTTTTAAATGAGTAGCATAAAGTCCTAAATGAATAGCCGTTGGATATGCATCATTAGTTGATTGCGAACGGTTTACGTGGTCGTTTGGAGAGCAGAATTCGTATTGTCCTCTTTTATGACCTAAGATTTCAAGCGCTCTATTTGCAATAACTTCGTTTGCATTCATATTAGTTGTAGTACCTGCACCACCTTGAATCATGTCTACTGGGAAGTGTTCATGATGTTTTCCCTCTCTTAGTTCATCACAAGCTTGAATAATTGCTTTTGAGATATCATCAGGAAGTAAACCTAGTTGATGGTTAGCGATAGCTGCACCTTTTTTAGTAACAGCTAAACCTTTTATGAATAAAGGGTATTGACAAACTTTAAACTGACTGATAGGGAAGTTTTCAATACCACGAAGAGTTTGAACTCCGTAAAGAGCTTCTTCTGGAATTTCTCTTGAGCCGATTAAATCGCTTTCGATGCGCGTTTTCTTAGTTTCCATAATTGTGTTAAGTTAAAAGATTTTCATTATTATGTTGCTAATTGTTGTCAAACAAACTAGGCAAATAACAAAATGTCATAGTTTTAATATATTCTTGTAATTGAGTGCCAAAAAGTATTTTTTTGTCCAATGCAAAATACCATTTTTTTTTGACATATTACTAAAACCAACTAAATATTAATTTCTATATTTATCTGTTAATTAAGATATTGGAAGAATTTATAAAAAGTGTCATTTTCCCTTTATCTTAAAAAAGCTCATATTAATAACCTTACACACAAAATAAAACTGGGATTGCTATGAAAAATATTTATTTAGGAGTTGCTTTATTCGCTCTATTCTTTCCTTGCTCTATCTTGTTGGGCAAAGATTTAGACCGAACGAATACTCAACTTATGGTAAAAGAAAAAACACTTTTTGAAGAAGTTTCTGGTCTCAAAAAGAAAACAGATAAATTAAACTTATTTTTTGATATTCATAGTAGTGCTGATGCTTACTTTAATAAAGGGTTTGATAGAGGCTGTTTTAGTATGCGAGAGTTTAGAGTAGAGGCTAGGGGAGAGTTGAATAGCTGGTTATCATATCGGTATAGGCAGAAGTTGAACAGAAGTAATGATGCCAGTGGGCAACTTGATAATATGCCCAACTCTATTGATGTAGCATACCTATCTTTTAAACTATCTAAGAAACTTTCTATAACTACAGGGAAATTGTTTGCTGCCTATGGTGGTATAGAATTTGATTTAAATCCGATTAATGTATACGAGTATTCAGATATTATAGACAATATGATTGGCTTTATGTCTGGTGTTACTTTGGGATATCAGTTTACTCCTACCCAAGAACTAAATCTTCAAATAACTAATAATAGAAACTCTATGAGTGTTGAAGAATTATATAAGGTAGATGTAGAAGATGCCAAGCTTCCTTTAGCTTATACTTTAAATTGGAATGGTAACTTTTCAGATTATTATAATCCTCGTTGGTCTTTTACTTATATGAATGAGGCGAAAAGTAAAAACCTCTATTTTTTGTCCCTAGGAAATAAATTTAAGTTGAATAATTTCGGAGGTTATTTTGATTTTATGTATTCCAAAGAAGAGTTGGATCAAAAGAACATTATTACTTCTATTTTAAATTACAATAAGGATGAAACTGCTGGTTTTCAAAATGTAGGAGCTCGTTATTTGTCCTTCATTCTTGAATTTAATTATAGGGTTAAGGAAAAGTGGAATGTTTTTATTAAAGGATCTTATGAAACAGCGTCATCAAACGATGCTTGTTATAGTGGAGATCAGCTTTTGAAGAAAGGAAAGTATAGAAGCACTTGTGGGTATTCTACCGGTTTAGAATTTTACCCTATGAATGAATCTAATCTTCACTTATTCTTAACCTATGTAGGGAAATCTTATCGATACACGGATAGTGCCAAAAGTATGGGACATGAGAATCTAGATCAAAGTAGAGTTTCTTTAGGTTTTATTTATCATCTGCCTTTGTTTTGATTAGATAGAATTTGGTAATAATAAAAAGATGAATTCAATAATGGATTCATCTTTTTGTTTTTAAGAAGGAATGTTTTTGTGAAATCAACTAACCGTATTTTCTCTTTGTATAATAAAATGTGAATTAAAGTAATTAGTACTACCTCAAATAAATTAAAGCTAGGTTGTTTAATGGAAGCAGTAAATTGGCTAGGGTTAAAAAAACTTTTTAATAGCTTATATAAAATTAATTGAGGAGAATGAAAATGAAATTTAATCTTGGCTATCTTTTTGATACCCTTGATTGTAGTTCTTGTAGTATGCAGAAATGCTTGTTATATGGTGTGAAAGTGCGAACAAAACACAAAGTATATATGTTTCTAAAGTTGAATAATAAATAAAGTAGTTTGTCTACTTTTGTAAAATTATTTTATCAGAACTAAATACTAACTATATAATATGCAAAAGAAAACGGATATAGGGCTAATCGGATTAGCTGTAATGGGTGAGAACCTAGCCCTAAATATGGAGAGTCGTGGATGGAATGTGTCTGTATACAATAGAACTGTACCTGGGATTGAAGAAGGAGTGGTTGATCGATTTGTAGCAGGTAGAGCCAAGGGTAAAAACATACAAGGATATACAGAAATTGCTGATTTTGTAGCTTCTATTAAAGCCCCTAGAAAAATAATGATGATGGTACGTGCTGGTAGTCCAGTAGACCAATTGATGGAACAATTGTTTCCTCACTTATCAACAGGAGATATTTTAATAGATGGAGGTAACTCTAATTTTGAAGACACTGAATGTCGTGTTAAACTAGCCGAATCAAAAGGTTTCCGTTTTGTTGGAGCAGGAGTTTCGGGAGGAGAAGAAGGAGCACTTAATGGTGCTGCAATTATGCCTGGAGGAACAAAATCTGCATGGGAAGAAGTTAAACCTGTATTACAAAGTATTGCAGCTAAAGCTAAAGATGGTATGCCTTGCTGTGATTGGGTAGGTCCTGGTGGCTCTGGTCACTTTGTGAAGATGATTCACAACGGAATAGAATACGGTGATATGCAGCTGATTTCAGAATCGTACTGGGTATTGCGCAATCTTTTAGGATTATCTAATGAAGAATTATCCAAAGTTTTCTCTAAGTGGAATGAAGGTCGATTGAGTAGCTACTTGATAGAGATTACAGCAAATATATTGAAGCATAAAGATAAAGATGGAGAATACCTAATAGATAAAATACTAGATACTGCTGGTCAAAAAGGTACAGGAAAATGGTCGGTAATAAATGCTATGGAGCTTGGAATGCCCCTAGGATTAATTGCTTCAGCTGTATTTGAGAGAAGCTTATCAAGTAATAAAGAGGTTCGTGTTGAGGCTTCTAAGTTATTCCATGAAGACAAAGAAAAGAGTCTATATAATAAAGCCGATATGATAGAAGATGTAGAGTCTGCTTTATATGCTTCTAAACTGGTTTCTTATGCTCAAGGATTTGCTGTGTTGCAAAAAGCATCAGATGAATTTAATTGGGATCTAAATCTAGCTTCTATTGCTCGTATGTGGCGCGAAGGATGTATTATCCGTAGTGTATTCTTAAATGATATTGCTGCGGCTTTTGAAGCAGAAGACAAACCAAAGCATCTCTTATTTGCTCCTTATTTTAAGGCTGAGATAGAGCAGATGTTATTTGGTTGGAAGCATCTTGTTTCTCATGCACTAAAAGAAGAAATGCCAATTCCTGCATTCTCTTCCGCTTTAAATTATTTTTACTCATTAACTTCTAGTTCACTACCTGCTAATATGATTCAGGCTCAACGTGACTATTTTGGAGCTCATACTTTTGAACGAGTTGATCAGCCAAGAGGGGAGTTCTTCCACGAAAACTGGACAGGTCATGGTGGAGATACAAAGTCGGGAACTTATAATGTTTAAAAAGTATGAGAAGACAGAATAGAAAAGACAGTCACCCGCTCATTATGATCATATTTGGAGCATCAGGTGATCTAACGAAAAGGAAATTAATGCCTGCTCTATATGCTTTACACAAAGAGGGCAGAATAGAAGGTGATTATAAAATAGTAGGTGTGTCGAGAACTGAATATTCAGATGAGTCATACCAAAAATATATCCGTGAAGAGCTTAATCATTTTGTGAAAGAGCAAGAACAGGATACTAAAATAATGGATGATTTCGCTACTCATCTTTATTATTTCCCTATGGAAATGGGTGAGAATGCAGCTCCCTTTTATGAGAAATTAAAGGTAAAGTTGGAAGAGATGGTTGGTGATGCTCCTTTAGATAATTTGCTATTTTATTTAGCAACACCACCTTCATTATATAGTACAATTCCTATAAACCTTCAAAAGTCTGGTTTGAATTTACCAAACTCTCGAATTATAGTGGAAAAACCATTTGGGTATGATTTAGAATCTGCACAAAAGTTGAATGAAATCTATAATTCAGTATTTGATGAACATCAAGTATATCGTATTGATCACTTCTTAGGAAAAGAAACAGCTCAAAATATTTTAGCTCTTCGATTTGCAAATGGTATTTTTGAACCCTTGTGGAATAGAAACTATATAGACTATGTAGAGATTACGGCTGTTGAAAACCTTGGAATAGAGAATCGTGGAGGTTTTTACGATGGTACAGGAGCTCTAAGAGATATGGTTCAGAATCACTTAATTCAACTCGTGGCTTTAACAGCTATGGAACCACCAGCTACCTTTAATGCAGATAGTTTCCGTAATGAAGTAGTTAAGGTTTATGATTCACTTGTTCCCTTAACAAAAGAGGATTTAGACGAACATATTGTTCGAGGACAATATCTTGAAAACGGAGAAAAGAAAGGCTATCGTCAAGAAAAAGGTGTGCCAGAGAAATCTCGAACCGAAACCTATATCGCTATGAAAATAGGCATTGGCAATTGGAGATGGAGTGGAGTGCCATTTTATATTCGTACGGGAAAACAAATGCCTACTAAGGTAACGGAGATTGTGGTGCACTTTAAACCAACACCTCATCAAATGTTTCAGTGTGCAGGAGGAAATTGCCCTACGGCTAATAAATTGATACTTCGTATTCAACCAAATGAAGGAACTGTCTTGAAGTTTGGTATGAAAGTTCCAGGTCCTGGTTTTGATATAAAACAAGTTGAAATGGACTTCACATACGATAGATTAGGGGGTGCACCTGTTGGGGATGCTTACTCTAGATTGATTGAGGATTGTATCTTGGGTGACCAGACTTTGTTTACCCGTAGTGATGCGGTAGAGGCTTCATGGAACTTCTTTGACCCAGTATTGAAGTATTGGGAAGAGAATCCTAAAGCTTCCTTGTTTGGCTATCCTGCAGGCACATGGGGACCTCTTGAAAGCGAAGAAATGATGAAAGAGCATGGGGCATCATGGACTAATCCATGTAAGAATTTGACGAACACTGATCAATATTGTGAGTTATGAAACTTTTAAAATATAAAACAGCAAATGAAACTGCATCTGCACTTATCGAAAGACTTTTGGATCTGATGAGTATGGATGAGAAAAAAAAGTTTCATATAGCTTTTAGTGGAGGAAGTACACCCGCCTTAATGTTTGATATGTGGGCTAATGAATATAAAGATGACACGGATTGGTCTCGTCTTTATGTTTATTGGGTAGATGAGAGATGTGTACCTCCAGAAGATTCAGATAGCAATTATGGACTGATGAAAAAGTTGCTATTAGATCAAGTGCCTATCTCTGAAAATCAAATTTTTAGAATGAGAGGCGAAGATGATCCAGCACAAGAAGCTAAAAGATATACGGCAATAACTTTGGAGCAGATGTCAGAAGTAAACGGCTTCCCTAAATTTGATGTTGTATTGCTAGGAGCAGGTGACGATGGTCATACTTCTTCAATATTCCCGGGTCAGGAAGAGTTATTAACTTCACAAGAGCCTTTTGTAGCTTGTCACAATCCTTATAATGGACAAGAACGCATTGCTATGACAGGGCATACCATTATAAATGCAGATTTAGTTGTATTTTTAATTACAGGAGAAAATAAAGCAGATGTGGTAGCAGATATTTATTCTTCGGGTGATACAGGTCCTGCAGCTTATGTTGCTCATCATGCATCTCTTGTTGAAATATTTATTGATGATTTAGCAGGAAATAAGCTTTAATTTATATTTACAAAGCCAAGCAAAATAAATGCTTGGCTTTTTTATATAAGGGTGCCTAACTATTTAAGTTTAAGTAGTTGGGCTCTTCCTTTTTATTCGATTTAAATTTGGTTTG
Source organism: Bacteroides coprosuis (assembly GCF_020741705.1). Taxonomy (NCBI): domain Bacteria; kingdom Pseudomonadati; phylum Bacteroidota; class Bacteroidia; order Bacteroidales; family Bacteroidaceae; genus Bacteroides; species Bacteroides coprosuis. The sequence goes on along the minus strand of NZ_DYYK01000125.1, from coordinate 9,076 downwards.
CATAAAAAAGACAAGTTGTTTTAAAAATATATATCATTTTTTGAGTGGTTTTTGCCCTCTTATTTTGTTTTTATTAAATAATATTAATAGTTTTGTTATTATATAAATGAATATTAAGGAGCTTGTATGAGAGAAACTTGTATTAAAATTTGGAGATTTTACGTTGATGGATTTCGGTCAATGACAATAGGGAAGGTCTTATGGGCAATTATCTTAATAAAATTGTTCATAATGTTTTGCATTCTTAAGCCATTTTTTTTCCCAGGTTATTTAAGTAATCATCCGTCCGAAGCTCCAAAAACAGAAATTGTTGCGGATGAATTAATTGATCGCATTGCAGAGCAAGAATAAGTTTGAATATTCTAATTACTTTTAAAAACATAAATGTATGATTGCAAGTATTGACACAGCATTGATTGATTGGTCGAGAGCTCAATTCGCTCTAACGGCCATGTATCACTGGATTTTTGTGCCATTGACCTTAGGATTGGCTGTGGTTATGGCAGTAATGGAAACAATCTATTACAAAACAGGAAATGAATTCTGGAAGAATACAGCCAAATTTTGGATGAAGTTATTTGGTATTAACTTCGCTGTAGGTGTTGCTACAGGTTTGATTCTTGAATTCCAATTTGGTACAAACTGGAGTAACTACTCTTGGTTTGTCGGAGATATTTTCGGAGCACCATTAGCTATTGAAGGTATTCTAGCTTTCTTTATGGAGGCAACCTTTATTGCAGTAATGTTCTTTGGATGGAATAAAGTTAGTAAACGCTTCCATTTAGCTTCAACATGGTTGACGGGTATTGGAGCAACTATCTCAGCATGGTGGATTCTTGTTGCAAATGGATGGATGCAATACCCAATAGGTATGGAATTTAATCCTGATACTGTACGTAACGAAATGGTTGATTTTGTTGCCGTGGCTACATCTCCAATGGCAGTAGTGAAATTCTTCCACTCTGTATTATCAGGATGGGTATTAGGAGCTGTATTTGTAGTGGGAGTTAGTGCATGGTATTTACTAAAGAAAAGACACAAAGTGTTTGCCGTTAAGAGTATGACTATCGGTGCAATATTTGGTATTGTATCTTCTGTTCTTGTTGTATTAACAGGTGACTCTTCTGGTTATCAAGTAGCTCAAACCCAACCTATGAAATTTGCTGCTATTGAAGCACATTACCAAGGTGAAAAACAAGCAGGTCTTATTGCTGTTGGTTTGCTGAATACTAAGAAACAAGCTTATAATGATGGTGTAGATCCTTTTCTTTTTAATATAAAGATTCCAGGATTCCTCTCTTTCTTATCTCAACGTGATTTTAACGCTTACGTTCCTGGCATTATAGATGTTATGGACGGTGGTTATGAATTGGCTGATGGCTCTATTGCACTATCTGCTGAAGAGAAGATGCAAAAGGGTAAGATTGCTATTACTTCTTTAGCAAAATATAGAATGGCTAAAGAACAAGGAGATGAACAAACCGCACAAGAAGCTCTGACATCTCTTCGTGAAAATGAGCAATATTTTGGTTATGGTTATATAAAAGATAAACATGATTTAATTCCTAATGTGCCTTTGAATTTCTATGCATTTAGAATTATGGTAATATTGGGTGGTTATTTTATTTTATTCTTCTGTCTCGTTTTATTCTTTGCGAAAAAACGCGATATATCTAATATGAAATGGATGAACTGGATTGCAGTCCTAACAATACCTTTAGGGTATATAGCTGGTCAAGCTGGTTGGGTAGTAGCAGAATGTGGACGTCAGCCTTGGGCAATTCAAGATATGATGCCTGTCAATGCTGCAATTTCCAAGTTAGATGTTAGTTCAGTACAAATTACATTTACTATTTTCCTTGTTCTCTTTACTATTATGCTTATTGCTATGATTGGTATTATGCGTAATGCGATAAGGAAAGGACCTGAAGTAGCTTAATCTGCTATAATAGGATTAACTATTTCTAATATTAAAATGAAAATAAAATAACTATGGATAATTATATATTTTTACAACATTACTGGTGGGTAATCGTGGCATTACTTGCGGGCATATTGGTGTTCCTCTTGTTTGTACAAGGAGGTAATTCCATGCTATTCTCTTTAGGAAAGACTGAAGAGGAAAAAAAATTAATGGTCAATTCAACGGGTAGAAAGTGGGAATTTACATTTACTACATTAGTAACATTCGGTGGAGGTTTCTTTGCTTCATTCCCTCTTTTCTATAGTACAAGTTTCGGTGGCGCATATTGGTTATGGATGATTATTTTGTTCAGCTTTGTGATGCAAGCCGTTAGTTATGAGTTCCAAAATAAAGCTGGTAATTTATTGGGTGCTAAAGTTTATCAAGGCTTCTTGGTAGTAAATGGTATCTTAGGTCCTGTTTTATTAGGTGGTGCTGTAGCTACATTCTTTAATGGTTCTAATTTCCTAGTAGATAAGGGTAATATATTGAGTGATACAGGTTCGGGCGTAATAAGCCACTGGGCCAATGCTTCTCATGGTTTAGATGCATTACTTGATCCTTGGAATGTTGCTTTAGGTTTAGCGGTATTCTTTTTAGCTCGTATTCTAGGTATCCTTTATTTTATTAATAATATTCATCATAAGGAGTTTATCGATAGATGTAGAAAACGCTTAGTAAGCAATACTGCTTGTTTCTTAGTTTTCTTCCTTGCTTTTGCTGTTTATCTATTAATTAAAGAAGGTTACGCAGTAGATCCAGAAACAGGTATTATATCTCTTGAAAAATATAAATACTTAACTAACTTCTTAGAAATGCCCCTTGTGTTGGCTATTTTCTTGATTGGTGTGGTATTAGTACTATTTGGTATTATAGCTACTATATTGAAGTCTAATTACACAAAAGGCATCTGGTTTGCTGGTTTGGGTACAGTATTAACGGTTCTAGGTTTATTACTTGTAGCTGCATTTAATAATACAGCTTATTATCCTTCTAATGCTGATTTACAAAGCTCATTAACACTAGCTAATAGCTGCTCTAGTAAGTTTACATTGAAAGTGATGACTTATGTTTCTTTCTTAGTACCATTTGTTATTGCTTACATATACTATGCTTGGAAGAGCATTGACGTGAAGAAAATTACAGTAGAGGAAGTAACTTCGAAAAAGAATACTACCTACTAAATATTATTCTTATAATAGTTTTGATAAAGGCGGACTTATATAGTTCGCCTTTATTATTGGTATGTCTTTCGAATGAATATTCTATCAAGAAATGGTAGTGATTTGGTAGGGTTTTATACGTCATATTCTATGAGAGAAAGGATAAAATAAAGGCTAATCATAAAAGTCTTAGCAACATTTTGATGGTGATATGATAATAACATATCGGTGTCATCGTTTCATCATGTCGGTGTCATGATGATTGCTTGACTTAGTCAAACTATATGCTAAAATTAGTTCACAGCGAGTTCTACCTTCAGGATCTGAAATGTTAATTCACAATTATGATGGATAAGGATTTTCATACAAATATTTATTTTGCTCCTAGACTTCAAGGTTTGCTGGTGTAAAATGGAGTCAATAAATTTTTATGATTTATATATAGGTTATTGATGATTAAACCTCAGAGAACAATTGTACTATCTTCTTGATGAAGATGATGATTAAGTATAAAAAAAGCCACCGATGGGTGGCTTTTTTGTAAAGAAGAGATATCTTGTTATTATTTCTTTTTTTCTTTAGGCTCTTTCAATGCTTCAAAAATAAGACCTTCTAGTTCATCAGATAATTCAGGATTATCTTTAACTAGTTTTTTAGCAGCATCTCTACCTTGTCCTAGTTTGGTTTCGTTGTAGCTATACCAAGAACCACTTTTCTTGATTACACCAAGATCTGCGCCTAGGTCTACAATTTCACCTTCACGTGAAATTCCTTCTCCAAACATAATATCAAATTCAGCTTTACGGAAAGGAGGTGCTACTTTGTTCTTTACAACCTTCACTCTTGTTTGGTTACCAAGTACATCTTCACCATCTTTAATTTGTTGTCCTCTACGGATATCCAATCGTACTGAAGAGTAGAATTTCAGAGCATTACCACCAGTAGTAGTTTCTGGACTACCAAACATTACTCCTATTTTTTCACGTAACTGGTTGATAAATATACAAGTTGTTCCTGTTTTACTGACAGCAGAAGTCAGCTTTCTAAGAGCTTGTGACATAAGTCTTGCTTGTAATCCAACTTTGTTTTCACCCATCTCACCTTCAATTTCAGCTTTAGGTGTTAAGGCAGCCACAGAGTCAATCACTATAATATCAATCGCTGAAGAACGGATTAGCTGTTCTGCTATTTCAAGAGCTTGCTCTCCATTATCAGGCTGAGAGATCCATAGATTATCTACATCTACTCCTAGCTTTGCTGCATAGAAGCGATCGAATGCGTGCTCAGCATCAATAAAAGCAGCTATACCACCTTTTTTTTGTGCTTCAGCGATAGCATGAATAGCAAGAGTAGTTTTACCTGATGATTCAGGACCATATATTTCAATGATTCTACCTTTGGGGTATCCACCCACACCAAGTGCTACATTTAGAGCAATGGAACCAGTAGGAATAACTTCTACATCTTCAATAACTTCGTCGCCCATTTTCATGATGGACCCTTTTCCGAAGTTTTTTTCGATTTTGTCCATTGCAACTTGTAGTGCTTTTAGCTTTTCACTTGCTGCCATATTATTGTCAAAATTTAGTTCGTCTTTTTTTGCCATTTTATTTGTTAAGAATTTGGTCTGCGTGTGTCTTTGTTTTTATCTCTTTGGGTTCAATAATACGTTCCACTACACCTTCTTCATTTATGATAAAAGTAGTACGGAATGTACCCATATAAGTTCTACCAAAATTTTTCTTCTCTCCATATACGCCAAACTCTTCTACTAGTTTTTTGTCTGTATCAGCAATGAGAGTGAAAGGAAGGTTATTTCTTTCAATAAATCTTTGGTGAGACTTTTCGCTATCAATGCTTACTCCAATTACCTCGTAACCTTGTTTACGAAGTTCGTCATAGTTGTCACGCAGACTACAAGCTTGTGCAGTACAACCAGGAGTGCTATCTTTTGGATAGAAGTATAATACTATTTTTTTTCCTTTGTATTGTTCCAGCTTTATCTCTTTACCATCTTCATTGATTCCAAGAATAGCTGGAGCTTTATCTCCGATTTTAATCATAATTCTAGGTCTATGTTATGTTGTTCATGCCATGGAAGGCCTTGTTTGTTTAGTTGTTCCATAAATGGATCTGGGTTAAACTCTTCCACGTTGAATACACCTGGCTTTTTCCAGATGCCTTTTAAGAACATTATAGCTCCAATTGTAGCTGGTACACCTGTTGTGTAACTTACTCCCTGCATACCTGTTTCTTCGTAAGCAGCTTTGTGACTACAATTATTATATACATAATAAGTTTGTTCTTTGCCATCTTTAATACCACGGATGCGGCAACCTATTGATGTTTCACCAGTATAGTTTTCGCCTAGCTCTTGAGGATTAGGAAGAACAGCTTTTAAAAACTGAATAGGAACAATTTCTTTTCCTTGATACATGATAGGTTCTATACTGGCCATACCTATATTTTGAATCACTCTTAGATGAGTAAGATATTCTTGACCGAATGTCATCCAGAAGCGAGCTCTCTTGAGTGTAGGGAAGTTTTTAACTAGAGACTCCAACTCTTCGTGATATAGAAGATATGAATCTTTTGGTCCTACATTAGGATAGTTTAGAGGCTTATGGATTGATAGAGGATCAGTTTCCACCCATTCTCCATCTTGATAATATCTACCTTTTTGAGTGATCTCTCTGATGTTGATTTCTGGGTTGAAGTTTGTAGCAAATGCTTTATGATGGTCACCTGCATTACAATCTACAATATCTAGATAATGAATTTCATCAAAATGGTGCTTTGCTGCATAAGCAGTATAAACGCTAGTTACACCGGGATCAAAACCACAACCCAGAATAGCTGTTAGTCCTGCTTCTTTAAAACGATCATGATAAGCCCATTGCCAGCTATACTGGTATTTAGCTTCATCAATAGGTTCATAGTTGGCTGTATCTAGGTAATTTACGCCTGCTTCAAGACAAGCATCCATGATGGTTAAATCTTGGTAAGGAAGAGCTACATTGATAACTATATCAGGTTTAAAAGAATTGAATAAATCAACTAATTCTTTTACATTGTCTGCGTCAACTTTAGCTGTTTTTATGTTTGGATTTCCAATAGCCTTTACTATATCATCACATTTCGATTTAGTGCGGCTAGCAATCATTATGTCAGTAAATACATCGGCATTTTGTGCCACTTTATGTGCTACTACGGTTCCAACACCACCAGCACCAATAATAAGGACTCTACCCATTTTTTATTGTGATTTAGAGGGTTATAAAATATTATAATTATGTATAGCAAATATACGAGAATATTTCTAGTTTCTTCTTATAAAAGGGAAGTTCATTTTTTGCTCTAAAAGCGTACTCTCTTATATATCTGCATTGTATAAACATTACTGTTTAGGTAAATGTTGTATATTTAAGATTCGTTTTCAAATTTGTAGAAAAGTTTCTTTGTTTATTTAGTAATATATTTGACTTTTACAATGTTAAATGTTGTATACTCATGCAGTATTTAAGATAATAAAGATTTTACTATTAAACAGAAGACTAGAAATAAATAATTTATAATTATGAAAAAATCATTATTTACCATTTGTGCAATTGCTGTCGCTGCCTTTACACTGCAATCATGTAAATCATCTCAAAGTATGACAAACTCTGCAACAAATTTAGATGGAGAGTGGAACATCATTGAAATTGATGGATCTTCTATCGTTCCAGGTGATCGCCAACCTTTCCCTTTTATAGGTTTTAACACAGAAGTAAATCAATTTTACGGAAATGCGGGTTGTAACCGTATGAATGGTTCTTACACATTAGGTAAATCGGGTAAGATTAACTTAGGCAAGGCTGCCGCTACTTTAATGATGTGTCCGAATATGGATGTTGAAAGTAAAGTTTTAAATATGCTTAGCCGAGTAAAATCTTATAAATCAATAGGTACACAGATTGCATTGTATGGAAATATGTCTAAGCCAATAGCTATTTTAGATAGAAAAGATATGGTTAGTGAAGCTGTTTTATTATCTGCTAAATGGCAAGTAAGCCGCATAAATGGAGAAGAGCTAGTAATGAAGAATGAAGGTAATCCTACAAAACCATTCATCGAACTAGATATTCAGAAAAAATCAATAACTGGACTTGCTGGTTGTAACAGAATAACTGGTCAGATTGTCTCCAATAAAGAAGTAAATCGTTCAATGAGTTTTCCTAATGTAGCCTCTACACGTATGGCTTGTCCTAATATGGAGGTGGAAAATCAATTTTTAAAAGCCTTAAACAGCGTTGAAACGTATAAATTAAGTCCTTCTACAACAGAATTAACTTTTCTAAATCCCGAAGGAGTTGAAGTACTTAGATTTATAAAAGTGAACGAATAAATGAATAAGAAATTTGCTTTAGTTTTAATTTTAATAAAATAATATTATTCTTGGTAAGATAGCGTTATAGAATTCTATTACGCTATCTTTTTTTTAGCAAAATCCATAAAATTATAGGTGCTCCAAATAGTGATGTTACTGCGTTTATGGGTAAGGTAGCATTGAAAGTGGGCAGTTGAGAAATGATATCACAAATAAGTAAAACAGTGGCTCCACATAAAATGGAAGCAGGTAAAATTATTTTATGATTAGAAGTTTGAAAGAGTCCTCGTGCAATATGTGGCATGGTTACACCTATAAAGCCGATAGGTCCTGTAAAAGCTGTAGCTGTTCCTGCTAATACAGCTGTTAATAGAATAATATAGAATCTGGTTTTTTCAACAGAAACTCCTAGTCCTTTGGCATATTTACTACCTAATAAAAATACATTCAACTGTTTTACGATCAAAAAGGTGCAAAATACCATACCGATCAGTGTAGGTGATAATATTTTCATTTGATCCCAGCTTACAGCAGACAAACTACCAAATGTCCAAGTGATAAAGAGTTTGAGTGTATCTGGATTACTTAAGTTTTGTAAGATACTAACTATCGAACTAGTGAAGTAGCCAAACATGACACCTACAATTAATAAAGATACGGTGCTTTTTACTTTGGTTGACGTGAGAAGAACCAATAGTAATATTAAAATAGCACCCAATATAGCTGCTACAACTTGAGTGTAAGCACTACTTAAAAAGAAAGGAAAGCTCGCTCCACCCAAAGTTAATAAGGCTACGCCTAAACTAGCACCAGAGTTGATTCCCAAAACGTCTGGTCCTGCTAGTGGGTTTTTGAAGAGAGTTTGCATTAAAAGTCCGGCAACCGCCAATGCACCTCCTATATGCAATGCAGTTAAGGCTTTGGGTAATCTATGATTGATAATAATCTGATAATAGATGGAATCACTATTTACGAATAGAGCATTGTAGATTTCCTTAAATGAAATAGTTACACTGCCTAGAGCAATATCTCCAAGGAAAGCCATGATACAACAGAATACAAGTATAACAAACTTATGTTTCATAAAAGTTTAGTCTAATTTTCTCATATAAGTAAGTTCATATTCAGGAAGGAGTGATGGGTGTGCTACCTTTATTAAATCTTTCAAAAGAAGATCTGGTCGAGCAACACCACTTTCCCAGTAATCATTTCCACCTTCAGCATGTGAACGTTTGTTGTTGCTGTAAACATTTCCCTCTTTGAAGGCTTTGAATAATTTATATTTGTCATTGTTTTGTTCTAGCTCTTCGAGTGATTTGGCTTGTACATTAACCCATAAATCGGCATTGTGAAAATAGACCATAGCTTCTTCAATGGATGAAGGTATGCTACCTTGGTGAGCTACTTCGTCCTCATAATAATAGGCTACCTTTGCATCTTTAAAAAGTTGAGCGGCATAACTATTTCCTGATGGGAGAGACCATGTACCTCGAAAATCTTGTCCCGAAAGGATACTTGGCTTTTCAGAAACATGGTTTGCTATCTGCTTTGCAGTTAGATAATTTGCTTCAATATCATTAA
>NZ_DYYK01000124.1:0-4157 GCF_020741705.1 Bacteroides coprosuis | reverse complement strand
TCCCAAGAAAGCTCTGGTGCAGCCATTCTATCAAAGAACAAACCTGGATACCCCGTATTGGTTTCCATACTAAACAAGGCTTGATAAGCATAGTAATCGTTGATATTATCATTTCCTTGAGCACCATAGCTCGTACGAAGCGTTAAATTGGACAACCACTGACCAGCAAAGTTCTGAATAAACGCTTCTGAGATAGCTCTCCATGATACCCCAACCGACCAAAATGTGCCCCATCTATTGTCTGGGTGAAAGCGTGAAGAAGCATCAGAACGGACAGATGCAGAAACATAGTATTTATCTAACAACGAATACTCTGCATTTCCAAAGAAACTCAACAGCTTATAACTATCACTGCTACCATCAAAGCCACTCACCGATGAGCCTGCTGAGGGTTCATCAAAACCATCCATAACCATACGAGTACGAGTACCACTCATATCGGATAAGTTGTACTGATAATACTCATGTCCAGCCATCAACTTGATGCTGTGTATATCTCTAAATTGAGAGGAGTAAGTCAGCACATTGTTAAAAGTCATACCTGTGGTACGAGTATTGGCTTTTGTAGAACTACCACCCGTTTGACTAGCAGGACCGAATGTGGGGTTTACATAATAATGATCGTTGCGATTGTTGTAATCAATATTTAATGAAGAACGAAAAGTTAAGCCCTCCAAAGGAGTAAGCAAAACATAACTTCTCAAAGAAGCCTGATCTCTTTTTATCTCATTCTTATCCAAAGGCATGGTTGTGGCCAAGTTGTAACGAGCATAAGAAGTGGCTCGGTAGTTTCCAAAATCATACTCTTTCGCCCCGTTTAAATAAGCTCCAGTTTCTCTGTCTCGCTGATAAACAGGATAAAACCCTGGTACAGAACGAGCAAACATGATGACATTGCTAATGGCAGAGTCGTCTTGCTTGGGATAATTTTGGATAGAATGACTACCCGAAACGTTTACACCTAGTTGCAACCATTTACGCACATCACTTACGATATTGGCACGAAAAGTATATCGTTTAAAGCCAGACTCAATGACGTAACCTTGATCACTCAAATAACCACCCGACACATAGTATCGTGAGTTTTTACTCCCTCCACTGACTTGCATATTAATATCGGTGTAATGTGCATTTTGAGAAAGAGCATCGTCCCAATTATCATTCCACAAAGGAGCTAAACCTACTTTCAGCCTGCCATCAGCTCCTACGGGATATGGATTTGCTGTACCATAAGGATTGATACCTATCATTCCCATCAGATTTTCAGAAGCATATTGTCCTGCTTCTTGAGCCACGGCATGAGGGTCTAATCCCTCTTTCATCTTACTATCAAAACGCTCATTGCGAACAGCTTCCCAAAACAATTCCATATATTGATTGGTGTTGAGCTGATCATAATCTCTTCTTGCACGACTAGAAAAACCAAACTTAGAGCTAAACTCTATGCTTGGGGCAGATTCTTTGTTACCTTGCTTTGTTGTAATCATAATCACCCCATTGGCAGCTCTTGAACCATACAAAGTAGCAGAAGCAGCATCTTTCATCACGGTGATAGATTCAATGTCGGCAGAAGAGATGGATGATAAAGCTCCATCGTAAGGAACACCATCAATCACATACAAAGGATCACTCGAAGCATTTACCGAACCTACACCACGAATACGAATGGTAGCATCTGAACCTGGTTGCCCTGAAGCTGAAAAGCTTTGCACCCCAGCTACAGTTCCTTGCAAGGCCTTAGAGATATTACTCACCTGCGATTTTTGAATGATTCCTCCATCTACAACTCCAGCAGAACCTGTAAAGGTTGCTTTCCGAGCCACACCATAAGGAACAGTGATTACAACATCCTCTAAGAGAACAGAGGAGTTCTTTAGTTCAACATTGATTTGGGTTTGAGAACCTACTTTTCTTTCGGCTGACTCGTAGCCTAAGAATTGAAAAACTAAGGTTTCCCCTTTTTGAACTTGAATAGTATATTGCCCGTCCAAATTGGTGGTTGTACCCACTCCCGAACGTTCTTTTACTGAAACTACAGCACCAGGAAGTTCTTCTCCTTCAGCTGTTACCATACCTGATATAGATATATTTTGTGCTAGCATAGGTATACTAAATGCCAACACATATAATAGCGTAATAATCTTTTTCATTATTAAATTATATGTATAATGTTACGCTGACAAATAAAATTCATCAACTAAAACATCCTTCCCAGCTTCATAGAGAAGAGGGTTTTGTCTTAAAAAATGTGTTATTGAATGGAGTTTCTTACTGAAAGTGTAGTGAAGAGTATAGTGCAGTAAGAAATAATGTTGTTAGCAGCAGCAACAGCAACAACAAGAAGTACAAAGAGCTGTACAAAAAGAGATAGAAGAAGTCGTATTATTTTGTGCACGAAGTGATGAGGCAACAGAGGTGCCATAATCAAGATACTGCATATCGAGGGCAGTACGTAGAACTAATGTTCGGTTTAAATGATTCATAATTTTAATCAAATAATAATTGACAATCTATTTAAATAAGAAGAAGTCAATGTTTAGGTTGAATATAGAAAAACAGAAGACACTCCCATCGAAAAAAGAATTGGAGTTGAAATGAATGAGGGTGCTTCAATAATTTCTATTGTTTGCAAATATAGAAAAAGGAATAATAAAATGATAAAATAACAACTTATTTCTTTAGATACTTTCTAAATGATGCCTCTTACCCACGTTTTCATCCATCGAGAAATAGGATTTTATAAATAATATACCTAACTTCATCCTACATTATATCTCAACAAAAACCGTTATCAAGCTGTTTATATATTAAACTTATCCTATGAGAAAATATGCACTACTAATAATAGGCCTATGGGTTTCTATGTTTGGCTTTGCAGGTAATCAGCCGATAGACCCAGTTATCAAAAAGTTAAATCAACTACTAGAAGAGGAATCATTTCTAGAATTAAAAACAGAATTACAAAAGCTACCTCGTAGTTTTAGTTATAATAAATATCTCTATTACGATGCGTTCTGTTTTAGTGCTTTTGCCCAATACACCCAATCTATTGTTGCCATCAATAAATTACTTGCTCAGCCTAGCAACGGACTAAGTAACCATGAAATAGTACATCTGCTAGACCAGCAAGGGTTGAATTACAATAATACGTTTCAGTATCATCTGGCAGCTCAAGTATATATGACACTGCTAGATGAGTTTTCACCCATTTTCTCAAAAAGCAAGTTGAACGACTACAAAAATCTATTCAATAAAAACTACACCCTTGCAGAAGCTCAAGTGGGGAAACAAAAGATGCATATCACAAAAGATACAACCATCCCCATCTACAACAATATCTTCAACCACTTGATGATTCCTGTTTCGAGTAAGGGCGTGCATGACCATTTTATATTTGATACGGGAGCTCAAACCTCAACAATTAGTAATTCGGAAGCAAAACGTTTAGGTCTTAAAATCTACGAGACAGACATAGATGTATCCACAGCAACTCACATCAACATTAAAACTAAAATAGGAGTTGCCGATAGTTTGTATGTGGGTGAGATACTCTTTGAAAACGTCGTTTTCTTAATTGCCGAAGATAAAGATCTATTCTTTCCTGAACTCGACTATCAGATATCGGGCATCATCGGCTCTCCAATAATTAATCAGATGCAAGAAATTAAGATCGACTTAACGAACAACATCATTCATATCCCTCTAAAGCCATCAACAAGAAGTTACTCCAATCTCTATTTCAGAGGACAAACACCTGTAGTAGAGGTACAAACCCCACAAGACACTCTTAGAATGGCAGTAGATACTGGGGCAAAAACGTCAGAGCTTTCTATCAACTATTTCAACCGCCACAAAGAGGATATTATAGCTAAATCAGAAAAAGAAACAATCGGAAGAGGTGGTGCTGGAGGTACTATGTATGAAGAGGTATATATCTATCCCAACTTTGAATACAAGATTGGTTCGAAGAAGAATAAATTACCACATATCTCTATCAACCAAAGTGAGTATCAATTTTTAAAAGGATTAGATGGAAACTTGGGTCAGGATGTCTTTACTCAGTACAACCTAGCCATCATCAATTTCAAGAGCATGTTTATTGATTTTGAGTAAGAACAATGAGCTGGAATAGAAAATCTCTCAACCTAGATAAGAGA
>NZ_DYYK01000123.1:0-33438 GCF_020741705.1 Bacteroides coprosuis | reverse complement strand
AAAAAGGAAGCTATTTACATAACTTCCTTACTTTGTTGCGGAGACCAGACTCGAACTGATGACCTTTGGGTTATGAGCCCAACGAGCTACCAACTGCTCCACTCCGCGATCATTACTGAGTGCAAATATAGGGCTTTTGTTGGGTTCTACCAAATATTATTCTTTATTATTTTGATATAATTTCTTTTCTATTTAATAGTCAGTATCTTAGGATCCTAATTTCTTTTCTATTAAGAAATATTACTAATTCGAGATTTTCTGTAATAGCAATATTTGTATGCTTATGAGAAAAAAGGTACTTTTACTTATCGTTTATAGATTGTTTTATTTAAAACTATATGAGAGTTCCAAAAACTAAAGAAAGATTGATGGATGTTGCTCGTCTCCTTTTTGCTAAAAATGGAGTTGAGAATACTACTATGAATGATATAGCAAAAACCTCAAAAAAAGGTCGACGGACTCTATATACGTACTTCAAAAATAAAGAAGAGGTTTATTTAGCAGTTGTTCAATCAGAGCTTGATAAGCTTTGGGAATACCTTAAAGCTGTTTCAGAAAAAGACACTCCTCCTGATCAGAAAATTCTTGAAATTATATATGCCCGGCTAGAAGGTGTTAAAGAGGTGGTATTCCGTAATGGAACTTTAAAAGCCAGTTTCTTTAGAGATATCTGGAAAGTGGAAAATGTCCGTAAGCGTTTTGACAAAAAAGAAATAAACTTAATAAAAAAGGTGCTAGAAGATGGTGTTAACCAAGGTATCTTTGACATAGAAAATGTAGAGATGACTGCCGCATTAGTTCATTACTGTTTAAAGGGTATTGAGGTTCCTTTTATTCGGGGACAAGTGGGTGCAGATATTAAATATGAGAACAGAAAAGAGTACATAGCAAATATTGTTTTTGGTGCTCTTGGTAAGAAATAAATTATATTAAAATAATAGACTATGGGATTATTAGATGGTAAAACTGCTTTAATTACTGGTGCTGCAAGAGGTATTGGTAAAGCTATTGCTTTGAAATTTGCTTCTGAAGGAGCCAACATTGCTTTCACCGATTTAAAAATTGATGAAAATGTTCAGGCTACTGAAAAAGAGATAGAAGCTTTTGGTGTTAAAGCGAAAGGTTATGCTTCTAATGCTGCAGATTTTAATCAAACAGCAGAGGTAGTTAAAGAAATTCATAAAGAATTTGGATCTATTGATATATTGGTAAATAATGCTGGAATTACTCGTGACGGTTTGATGATGAGAATGTCTGAGGAACAATGGGATATGGTAATTAATGTGAATTTGAAGTCTGCATTTAACTTTATCCACGCTTGTACTCCAATAATGATGCGTCAACGTTCTGGAAGTATTATTAATATGGCATCAGTTGTTGGTGTTTCTGGTAATGCTGGTCAGTGTAACTATTCTGCTTCTAAAGCTGGAATGATTGGTTTAGCTAAATCAATTGCAAAAGAAATAGGCTCTAGAGGTATTAGAGCTAACGCCATTGCTCCTGGTTTTATTATTACAGATATGACAGGTGCTCTTTCAGAAGAAATGCGTAAGCAGTGGACAGATCAAATTCCATTACGTCGTGGTGGTACTCCTGAAGATGTTGCTAATGTGGCAACTTTCTTAGCTTCAGATTTATCTTCGTATGTGTCTGGACAAGTTATTCATTGCTGTGGCGGAATGAACATGTAATTCTATGAATGTTTTATACGAAGACAATCATATCATTGTAGTTAATAAGGATAGCTCTGAAATCGTCCAAGGTGATAAAACCGGTGATACACCTTTATCTGAAAAGGTACAATTATATCTCAAAGAGAAATATAATAAACCCGGTAATGTATTTATAGGAGTTGTTCATAGATTAGACAGACCTACAAGTGG
Source organism: Bacteroides coprosuis (assembly GCF_020741705.1). Taxonomy (NCBI): domain Bacteria; kingdom Pseudomonadati; phylum Bacteroidota; class Bacteroidia; order Bacteroidales; family Bacteroidaceae; genus Bacteroides; species Bacteroides coprosuis. The sequence goes on along the minus strand of NZ_DYYK01000123.1, from coordinate 31,555 downwards.
GGTTGTACTATTTGCAAAGACTAGTAAAGCTTTGCCTAGACTCAATAAGATGTTTAAAGATGGAGACGTCAAAAAACATTATTGGGCAATAGTAAAAAATAGGCCCAAAGATATGGTTGGTAAACTAACTCATTATTTAGTTCGTAATTCCAAACAGAATAAAAGTTATGCTTACGATCAGATTAAACCTGATAGTAAAAAAGCTGAATTAGAATATAAGGTTATTGGGTATTCTGATAATTATTATTTATTAGAAATTAATTTGCTTACAGGTAGGCATCATCAAATACGATCTCAATTATCAAAGATAGGGTGTCCTATCAAAGGTGATTTAAAATATGGGTTTGCTCGATCAAATACTGATGGTAGTATTAGTTTACATGCTAGGTATTTGTCTTTAACCCATCCTGTTTCTAAAGAATATATTGAAGTTATTGCTCCTGTCCCACAATCTGATATATGGGATCAGTTTGAGTTTTACGAATAAATTATAATAAAGCGATTATCTAAGAAAAAGATAGTCGCTTTTATTTTATATAAAAATGGATTTATTCCATAATCTATGGAAGCAGGAACGAGGAGTCAAAGATTTACCTTATTCTAATGTTACTAGTTTAAAAACCTCTTATTTGTGAGCTGTTGTATTTATGTTAAGAAGACGTCTTAACTAAGTTATATGAGTATCATGACACCGACATGTCATGATCATATCGGTGTCATAAAAAATATACGTTTGCAAAATGAGAGTAAGTAGTAGGTTATTCTTTATTCTGTGATACGATCAAGAAATAGCTAAAAAAGCCCATCTCAATCAACTTGGATGGGCTTCTTTTTAGAAAAGATCTTTAGTATCAATACTATAAAGCTTTAACTTATTGTATAATGTTTTTCGATCAATTTTTAATAGTTTGGCAGCTTGTGTTTTATTGTTTTGTGTATGCTTTAGGGCTGCAATAATTTTCTCTTTTTCACTTTGTTCGTCATACAGTTCTATAGAGGGGGATGTGGTAGTATGGGAAGAGTCTTGTGTTGGCTCATTTGTCATACTACTAGTTGTTTGTAATAAAAACTCCATACCTAAGTTTTCGTAAGTAATGAGGTCTTCTTGAGCAAGGAGGGTAGCCTTTCTTATTACATTTTTTAGTTGTCGAATATTTCCAGGCCAAGCATATTGCAGTAGTGCAAGCTCTGCTTGAGGCGTAAAACCTTCAACCGATTTATTTAATTCTTTGTTGGATTGTTCTAAGAAGAAGTTTGCTAATAAACTGATATCTTCAGTTCGCTCGGCTAAGTCGGGGACACGTACCGTAAATTCATTAATTCTGTGGTATAAGTCCTCTCTGAATAAACCCTCTGCTATGGCAGTAGGCAAATCTTCATTAGTGGCTGAGATTAATCGAATGTTGACACTTATTTCTTGGTTAGAGCCGATAGGTCTTATAATCCTTTCTTGTAGGGCTCTTAATAGTTGTACTTGCGTATTGTAGCTAAGATTACCTATCTCATCCATAAAAACTGTACCTCCATTGGCTGCAACTAAAGCTCCAGTCTTATTCTCCAATGCACCAGTAAAAGCACCTTTTACATGACCAAAAAACTCTGAAGCAGCTAAGTCTTTAGGAATGGCTCCACAATCTATGGCTATAAAAGGTTTATTTGCTCTGTCGCTAAGTTGGTGTATTCGATGAGCTACGTGCTCTTTACCTGTACCACTTGCTCCTTGAATGAGGACAGACATATTGGTGGGTGCTACTAAGCTAACATACTTATAGAGTTGTTTTGCAGCCGCACTATTACCTTCAATGTAATTTTCTTGATTATCTAAAGGTTTATCAATTGAATCCTTTTCTTTCTGTTCTGACGAACTTTTCTTTTCACTTATTTTATTTTTAGGTTTGAGGCATTCTTTGATCTTGGTAAGTAAGTCTTCAGGGTGGAAGGGTTTAGCAATGTAATCAAAAGCGCCCAACTTCATGACACGAACGGCTGATTGTATATCAGCATAACTTGTCATAATAATAAGGGGAATGTTTAAGTTCATTTGGTGGATCCATTTCAGTAAATCCTCTCCTTGCTGATCTGGTAAACGCATATCAGATAGAATCAATTGGAAATGAGATTTTTTAATTTCCTTTTTAGCATCTGCTATGGTGCTAACACAGCTTATCTTAAAGCTTTTTTTGGTTAGCCATGTTTTCAGCATCAGTCCAAATGTAATATCATCTTCTACTATTAAAATAGATTCCATGTTTCGAATTAGTCTAGTTAAGCTCTGTTATAGATACAAAGGTATAGTGTTTTTTCAAATCTTTAGTCCTATCACAGAGTTATTTATTAATTCTCTTATATCGTATTATTATTCTGTTAAAATAGGAAGAATCAGAATAAAATCTGATAAAAGCTTTATTTAAAAAAGGTTTATAACTTGAATAGTTGTATTTTTGTACACCTAAAAAATGAATGCTATGAATAAGTCCTTAATGACATTGTTTATTCTTTGCTCACTTTTAGTGAGCTGTAATTTGAACTCAAATAGAAACAAAAATATGGAGCAAAAAATAAAAATAGAGACTACATTGGGAGACGTTGTTATAAAATTATACAATGAGACTCCTTTGCATAGAGATAATTTTTTAAAGCTGATCAAAGATAAAACCTACGAAGGCACACTTTTTCATAGAGTAATACAAGATTTTATGATTCAAGCAGGCGATCCTGATTCTAAAGATGCTCCTAAAGGGAAAATGTTGGGAGTGGGAGATGTTGGTTACACTATACCTGCTGAATTTGTTTACCCTCAATTATTTCATAAAAAAGGGGCTCTATCAGCTGCTCGTCAAGGTGATCAAGTAAATCCTAAAAAGGAATCATCAGGTTGTCAATTCTATATTGTTACTGGAACTGTTTTTACCGAAGATTCTCTTTTGGAAATGGAGCAACAGAAAAATGAAATGAAAATCAATAAAGCTTTTGAAAAATTAGCCAAAGCACATATGAAGGAAATTTATAAGTTGCGTAAGGCGCAAGATGAAGAAGGTCTTTTTGATTTACAAGAAAAACTAGTAGAAGAGGCAGAAATTGAGGCAGCCAAAGAACCCGATTTTCAATTTACTCCAGAACAAATAGAGGCATATACTACTGTAGGTGGTACTCCTCATTTAGACGAAGACTATACTGTGTTTGGTGAAGTACTTGAAGGACTAGATGTTGTTGATAAAATACAAAGAGCTTCTACTGATAGAAATGATAGACCTAATGAGGACATTAAAATACTTAAAATGTCTATTATTGATTAATCAATATGCCTAAAATTAATAAGAAAATATTATCAAACGGACTACGTCTAGTACATGTTGAGGATAAGGCTACCCAGATGGTAGCCTTAAACTTATTATATAATGTAGGAGCCAAAGACGAAAATCCAAATAAAACAGGTTTTGCTCATCTTTTTGAACACTTAATGTTTTCGGGATCTCGTAACATTCCAAATTATGATCAACCTCTTCAAAATGCTGGAGGCGAGAATAATGCTTGGACCAATAATGATATAACAAACTTCTATTTAACAGTACCTAAGCAAAATGTAGAAATAGGCTTTTGGCTTGAGTCAGATAGAATGCTTGATCTTCTCATTAATGAGAAGAGTGTTTCGGTTCAAAAAGGAGTAGTTGTTGAGGAGTTTAAACAAAGAAATTTAAATCAACCTTATGGGGATGTTGGTCATCTCATTAGAGGGTTAGCGTATTCTGTTCACCCTTATAGTTGGCCCACCATCGGTCGTGATATATCCCATATTAAAAATGCTACGATAGAAGATGTTCAAGAGTTTTATAATCGTTTTTATACTCCTGACAATGCTATCCTAGCTATTTCTGGAAATATAGATTTTGAAACAACTATTGAATTGTCTGAAAAATGGTTTGGTCCCATACATAAGGTAAGCAATTACAAGAAACCTATTATTGTAGAACCCTTACAATTAGAACCTAGACATTTAGAGGTTAGGAGAAAGGTTCCTGTTGATTCTTTATTTATGGCTTTCCATATGTGCGATAGACAGAATTTAGATTACTATGCTTATGATATTTTATCAGATGTGTTGAGCAATGGAACTTCTAGTCGTTTTTATCAAAATTTGGTTTTAGAAAAAAAGATATTTTCATCATTAGATGCTTATATCTCTGGTTCAATAGATGCTGGATTATTTCATATCTGTGGTAAACCGCATACAGGTGTTAGTTTAGAGTCGGCAGAACGTGCAGTTTGGGAAGAACTTGAACGAATAAAGTCAGAGCTCGTTGATGAACACGAACTGACAAAAGTGAAAAATAAATTTGAATCGAATTATATCTTTAGCAACATCAACTATCTTAATGTAGCAACAAATCTAGCGTGGTTTGAATTATTGGGTGATGCTGAAGATATGAATAGAGAGGTGATCAATTATAAATCAATATCAGCTGAGAAGTTGAGAAGTGTTGCAAGAGCTGCCTTACAGCCAAATAATTGTTCCGTACTATATTATAAAAAAGAAAATTAAGAATACTATTAAATAATGAGTGATTTTTTGAATAAATATAAAGAACATTATAAAGTTCTTTTATACTTGGGTATACCTATAATTATAGGGCAGTTGGGTGTGATTGTATTGGGTTTTGCTGATACATTGATGATTTCTTGGCATAGTAAGGATGAGCTAGCAGCAGTTGGATTTGTGAACAATGTATTCAATTTACCAATTATTTTTGGTACAGGTTTTAGCTATGGATTAACTCCAGTAGTAGGAAGGCTTTTTGGTCAAAAGAAATTTCTAGAGGTAGGTCAGTCTTTGAAAGCTAGTTTAGTATCAAACTTTATGGTGGGACTACTGATTACAGCTATTATGGGGATTGTGTACTTGAATGTCGAGCATTTAGGACAGCCTATAGACTTGATGCCTTTGATAAAACCTTACTTTATCATATTGCTATGTTCTCTACCTTTTGTTGTGTTATTTAATGCCTTCAAACAGTTTGCAGATGGGATTACTGATACACGTATGCCTATGTGGTTGCTAATAGGAGGAAACTCATTGAATATTATAGGTAACTATGCTTTAATATATGGTAAGTTTGGATGTCCAGAATTAGGTTTGATGGGTGCAGGATTAAGTACCTTGTTTTCTCGTATCCTTATGGTACTAGTTTTTGCATACATCTTCTTTTTTGCCAATCGATATGATCAATATAGAGAAGGCTTTTTCCGTTTACCTTTAACGCAAAAGTTTGTAGGTCATCTGAACAAATTAGGTTGGCCTGTGGGTATTCAAATGGGACTAGAAACAGCTAGTTTTAGCTTAAGTGCCGTTATGGTTGGTTGGCTAGGACACGATGCTTTGGCTGCACATCAAATAGTGATAACAGTGTCTACTGCTACTTTTATGGTATATTATGGTATGGGGGCTGCTGTAGCAGTGCGAGTAAGTAACTATAAAAGTAATAATGATATTTTCAACATAAAAAGAACTGCGTCTGCTGGTTTCCATTTAACTCTAGTCATAGCTATCTTCCTTTCAAGTATTGTATTTTCTCTTCGACATAATTTTGTTGATTGGTTTGGTCAGTCCGGGAATATGGAAATTAATGCAATGATTCTTCTCATAATGTTTCCTTTGGTGTTATATCAATTTGGTGATGCGTTACAAATTAACTATGCGAATGCTTTAAGAGGAATTGCAGATGTTAAACCTATGATGGTTATTGCATTTTTTTCTTATTTTGTTGTATCATTACCTTTAGGATATGTCTTTGGTTTTATCTGCGATTGGGGTATCTTAGGCATTTGGATGGCACTGCCAGTCGGTTTGACTACCGCAGGGCTACTCCTTTGGGGACGGTTCCAGCGAAAAACGAAACAATAAATAGAAAATGAAAACACCTTCTGAGCATATTAAATTTAAAGCTATAGCAGGGTATATAGCACTATTGGGCATACTATTACTAACTTTATTGTTTATTTATCGTAATGTTAGTTTATTAACTCAAGTAGATGACGATGTGAGTTTACATACCGATAGTATTTCTTCTTTAGTAGGTCAGAAGGATGAAAAATTAATTGAGCTGATTCAATCATTGAGTCAGCTCAATTCAGATTTAGCTATTTCATCCCAAGATGTTGAAAAGTTGCTGAACTCTAAACATGAGCCGGCGGTGCAAAAGAGTATCATTACCAAAAGTGATACTGTAATTTCAAAACCGAAGAAAAAGAAGTTCTTTAAGAGAATTGCTGAAGCTATCTCACCTAGTAAAATGGACAGTACTGTTCAGATACGTACCTATGTTGAGATGGCTGTTGATACCCTAAATTTAGAGCCGAATGATAGTGCTAAAGTTGTGCTTCAAGAGATTCAGAAGAAAATAGCTCAAGAGAAGAGAGCTAAATATCAACGTCAAAGAAAGGCTAATGAGCTACAAGCAATGAATCAGCAGATTTCTGCCAGAATTGATTCTATATTAACTCACTATAATGAAGAAAGGGTAGATGATTTACTCCGTAAAATAGAAGAAGGGAATAAGAGTAGAAAAAGTGCCGTTCGATGGATAGGATTAGTGGCAGTTAGTGCAGTAATACTTGCAGTTCTTTTTAGTATTTTATTATTGAGGGATATTGATAAGAGAAATAGATACAGAAAAGCTCTCGAAGAATCGAACAAAAGAGCTGCTGATCTATTGAATGCTCGTGAAAAATTAATGCTGACTATTACTCATGACATCAAGGCTCCAGTAGGTACGATTATGGGGTATTCAGAATTGTTATCCAAGACAAATTTAACTTCAGAACAAAAAGAATATATTAGTAGTATAGATATAGCTACAGAGCATGTATATAAGTTAGTCTATGATTTGTTAGACTATCATCTATTAGATTTAAATAAGGCAGATATCAAACCTTCGATATTCAACCTTTATGATTTTATAAATGAAATTTACTTATCTTTTCTCCCTCAATTTGAAAAGAAAAAGCTAAAACTAATCAATCATTCCCAGAGAGAAAATATAGATAAACATATAGAGTCCGATCCTGTTAGGATGAAGCAGATATTGAATAATTTAATATCTAATGCTTTTAAATTCACAGATCAAGGATCTGTAGAATTATTTGTGAGCTTATCTTCCACTGAAGTAGTCTTTAAAGTAAAAGATACAGGGCGAGGAATGACAGAAGAAGAAAAGAATAAAATCTTTAAGGAGTTTACTCGATTAGCTAGTGCGCAAGGCAAAGAAGGTTTTGGTCTAGGTCTATCTATTGTAAGTAAGATTATTTCTAGAATGAAAGGTCAAATATGGGTGGATAGCTCAATAGATGAGGGCACTCTATTTACTGTGCAATTACCAATAAGTTTAAAGAATAAAGAAGAAATATCTCAAGCTGAAAATATTATATTTCCTAAATCTACTCGAATAGCACTCTTGGATGATGATCAAATACAGTTGAGGCTCACTAGTATTATGTTAAAAAAACATGGTGCTGAAGTGGTTTCTTGTAATCACATAAATCAACTCTTGGATGTGCTGAAAAAGCAAAAGTTTGATTTGTTAATAACAGATATTCAAATGCCTGAAATGAGTGGATTTGATTTAGTGGAATTATTGAGAAATAGTAATTATGAAGATTTTAAATCTATCCCCGTACTAGCTGTATCGGCTCGTGACCAAATAGACGAAGAAAAAATGATAAGTCATGGTTTTATAGGAGTATTGAAGAAGCCATTTAATGCAGTAGAAGTGATTTTAAAATACAATCAATTTATAAGCAAAGAAGTCTCTCAAAACATAAGGCCTATTGAGTCTGTTTATCCAGAGCTTCCTAACTCTGATGCTATTTTTAATATAGCAGAGTTAACTACTTTTGTCCAAGGGGACGTGGATGCTATGATATCTATTTTGAAATCATTTGTAGAGGAAGCCACAATAAATAAAGAAGAATTAAAAAAAGCTGCCAATGAAGAAGATTTAATTAGAGTAGGAGCGATTTGTCATAAAATATATCCTTTAGTAAAAATGCTTAGTTCTAGAGAACTTAGTGATAGCATCCATTCTTTAGATCAAAAAGAACCTGCATATACAACAGAACAGTGTCAAATATTAGTTAAAAAGATAGGAATACAGATCGAAGAGTTGATAAATGCTATATATGATTATATCAACTCTCCAAAATAAAGTATATTTGAGGAAATAGTACGTAGAGTTTTTTACTCTTCAAAATAGCAAAACTTATAAAAGAACTCTTTTTATGAAAAAAAAATGGATCAAGCGCATATTATTACTGCTACTGATTCCAGTTTTACTTTTTTCGTCTCTGATTGTGTGTTTATACATACCATCAGTGCAAAACTTTATTCAGCGTAAGGCAATGACTTATGTTTCTGAAGCTATAGGTATGGATATAAGTATCGGTAGGGTTGATTTACGTTTTCCGTTAGACTTATTACTGAGAGATGTAGCTGTTATAAAAGAAAAAGATACGGTTGTTGCTTTTGAAAGATTAAATGTACGTGTGCAAGCCTTGCCTCTTCTAAAGAAGAAGATTCTGATGGATGAGCTAACTTTGAAGCAAACAAAATTAAATACGAGTTCTTTAATTGATGGTGTAATTGTAAACGGAAATATTGGAGAACTGAAAGTTGTAACACGTGAAATAGATTTAGAATCGAGTTTTGCAAATATTTCTAGTTTGCTTCTTGATAAAGCCAATTTATCTATTGTTTTAGCAGATACTACAACAACCAAAGATTCAACAGAAACAGATATTGCCTGGAATATTCTTCTAAGTAAGATACATCTTAATCAATGTAAGGTAGCATTGGATATGCCCTTAGATACGATGAGCTTAAATGCTTACATTCCTTCTTTAGATGTGTCTAAAGTGAATGTGAATTTAGCAGATGGTGATTATCAAGTTGGAAAAATAGATTTGACCGAATCTATGTTGGCTTATAAAGTAGGTTCTGTTTTTAGAGAGAAAGGCTTTGATACCAATAATATTCAGCTATCAGAACTCTCCTTAAGTGCCGATTCTATTGGCTATAATGATAGCTTGATTCAAGTTAAAATAGAATCATTGAATCTTATTGAAAAATCGGGAGTACAAGTAAACTCTCTTTCTGGGAAATTCAGTATGTCAGATGAAACTATTCTTTGTAAAAATCTTCTTTTAAGGACTCCTTATTCACGCTTTGACTTTGATTTGTTTTTCCCCATCAACTGGTGTGGGGATAGTAGAACCACACGAGTCAATGGACAATTGGTACTAAGTTTAAAAGAATTATCCACCATATTGGGAGTAGAAGATAGTGAATTGGACTTCTCTGAATGGGGACCAATAATGTGTAAGATTGATACTGAAGGAAACTCTGAAGAATTGAAATTAAATGAAGTTTACGCAGAACTTTCTGATTCTTTTATTATCGCAATAGAAGGAGCTATAAATAATGGTTGTGATGAGGCAAAGAGGATAGGACAGGTGGATATCTTGGGAGATTTGTATGACCTGACAAGATTTAATAAGTGGCTATCTGATGATGGATCAATACAACTTCCTCTGCATATGACAGTACAAGGTTTAGCTGCAGTAAATGGAGATAAGTATTTTGCGGAGCTAACCTTTAAAGAATCTGGTGGAGTGGTGGATGTAAAAGGTAAATACAATTCAACCTCTCAAGAATACGAGGTAAGAGGTGATATAGACTCTCTATACATCAGTCGCTTCCTTCCACTACAGCCATTACATAATCTATCAGTGGATTTAGTGGCAAAAGGTCGAGGAGTAGATTTCTTGTCTAATAGTGCTCGTGCTGATGTTCAAGCAAACTTAAAGAACTTAACTTATGGAGCTATGCTTCTTGAAAAGATTGGTGTCAATGCTCACTTAGAGTCTGGCAAACTTTCTACTGTTATCGAAAGTGATAACAGCATAATTAAAGGAGATATAGATGGTTATTACTTTATGAATAAGCCGTCTCTTAGCTTAAATTATAGTGTTAATGTAGAGAACATAGATCTCTTTCAGTTAGGAGTATTAAAGAGACCCCTCAAGGAAGAAGTTAAACTGAAAGCAAATGTTTTTACAGATAAGGATTCTATACGGTTGAGCTTAAACTCTGGTGATTTGGACTTAAACTTTAGTGCAGAAAAGTCTGTAAATCAATTAATGGATCAATCATCAGCTTTATTAGAGTCTTTCTTAAAGCAGCTGAAAGATAGGAATGTTGATTATAAGGACTTACAAGAGCAGTTACCGCCAGCTAAACTTTCTTGGAAGTCTGGAAATAAAAATCCATTATCTTCAATCCTAAAACAAAACAATATCTCTTATCTAGGTTCTTCTGCTGATTTTAGCTTGGATCCGTTTTTAGGAATGAAAGGTTGGGCAGGAGTACAAGGTTTTCAACTGGATTCTTTGAAGTTGGATTCACTATCACTTGAGTTAGCACAAGACACCATGGGTATTCATTTAAAAACAGGGGTAGTTAATAGAGGTCCAAAAGAAGAAACATCGTTTCGTACTTTTATTAAAGGGATGTTAGGAAAAAGAGATGCTAGTGTTGATATCGATTTTGAAACAATAAAAGGATCAAAAGGGCTATTGTTTGGGGTAGAGTTAAGTCCACACCCTGCAGGTACCCAGTTAATATTGACACCTCAGGAGCCTGTACTAGCCTTCAAGAAATTTAAATTTAGAGATAAGAAAAATTGGCTTTTCTTGAGAGATGATATGCGCATTTTTGCAGATATTGATATGGAGGAGGAAAAGAAAGTTGGATTTAAGGTATATTCTAACCTGAATGATACGGTCTCTCTTCAAAATATGAATATTGATATCCGAAGAATCGAGTTGAATGATGTAACAAGGCTGTTTCCCTTTCTTCCTCAATTGGATGGGCTATTCTCTGCTGAGGCTCATTATGTGCAAACAGATAGTACTCTCCAAGTTTCTTCAGAATTGTTCTTAGATAGCCTGAAGTATGAGGGTAAACTAGTTGGTGATTTAGGTTTAGGTGTAACTTGGTTACCTGAAGGAGCTGAGGCAGACTTACTTAATATGTATTTAACACACAATCGTAGTGAAGTAGTCTATGCTGATGGTATGATAAGTAAAGTCAATGGAAAAGATATTCTTGATGTTGAGGCAACTTTAGAACATTTTCCTCTTGATATAGCCAATGTATTATTCCCCAATGAAGAAATTAGTTTAGGTGGCGATATTGATGGTCATCTTATTATTACTGGACCAGCTGATGCGCCTATTATAAATGGCGAACTTATACTAGACAGTGTTACGGTGTTTTCAAAACAAGCAGGAGCTAAATTTTTATTGGATAGTCGTCCTGTACCTGTGAAAAATAGTAAAATAATATTTAAGGACTTTTCTATCTATACTACAAGTGACAATCCGTTTAAAGTCAATGGAACCGTAGATATTACCAATCTTGCCGATCCAAAAGTAAACTTAAAGTTGAAAGCAGATGATTATACTTTGCTGAACGCAAAGCATACATCAGAAAGTGTGTTGTATGGTAAGCTCTTTGTCGATGTGGATGCTACATTGAAGGGACCAATTAGTGCGTTAAAGATGAGGGGTAATATGTCTATCTTAGATAACACAGATATTACTTATGTTTTAACAGAATCCCCATTAACTGTCCAGGATCGCTTGGGAGATTTGGTAACCTTTACTTCATTTAGAGATACTACACAAGTAGCTCAAGATTCAATAAGCCACTCTTTAGGGGGAATGGATATGGTTATGTCCGTTCATATTGACCCTTCGGTTCAACTTAAAGTGGACTTAAGCTCAGATAGGAGTAGTAGAGTTGCGTTGCAAGGTGGAGGAGATTTATCTTTACAGTACACCCCTCAAGGTGATTTTTATTTAATTGGTCGTTATACTATGAGTGGAGGTATATTGAAGTATTCTCTCCCAGTGATACCTTCCAAGGAGTTTAAGATTACGAGTGATAGTTATGTTGAATGGACTGGTAAGATAGATAATCCTAAGTTGAACTTGATAGCAAAAGATAGAGTAAGAGCTTCAGTGTCTGAGGCAGATGGTTCTTCGCATATGGTAAACTTTGATGTGATTATTGGTGCGAAAAACAGATTAGATAATCTAGAGTTAATATTTGATTTGAATTCTCCAGAAAATGCGTCTGTACAAAATCAGCTCGCCTCTATGGGGAAAGAAGAAAGAAGTAAGCAAGCAATAGCTATGCTAGCCACAGGTGTATATCTTGCAGGGGGTAGTGATGGTAAAGGAAAGGGTATTGATATGGGTGTCGCTTTAAACAGTGTACTTCAAAGTCAGATTAATGCCATTGCTGGATCTTCACTAAAAAATGCAAGTTTATCAGTTGGTGTAGAAGAGTACGATATGGCTGATACAGGCGGTAAACGTACAGATTACAGTTTCCGTTACTCTCAGCAATTTTTAAATAATAGATTTCAAATAGTCGTAGGAGGAAGAATTAAGACAGGTGTTGAGTCTGAAAATAATGCCGACTCATTTATAGATAATATTTCTCTTGAATATAGATTAGACTCTTCAGGAACTCGTTTTGTTAGAGTTTTCCATAATAAAAATTATGAGAGTGTTCTTGAAGGAGAAATAACCGAAACAGGAGTTGGTGTTATTCTTCGAAAGAAACTGAACAAGTTGGGAGAGTTGTTTATATTTAAAAAGAAGAAAAAACAGAATAATGTAAGAGGTAATGAGGAATAAAACATATTCTATAATACATAGCATAAGTGGGCTGGTAATACTTCTTTTATTAGTATTACTTACTTCTTGTTCTACAACAAAAAACCTACCCAAAGGAGAAGTGTTGTATACAGGGCAAACTAAAATGGATGTTGATAAAGCTCCAGATAGTAAAACAGGAGTAACAGCTATGGAAGAGCTAAATGCTGCATTAGCAAAAGCACCCAACAATAGCTTTTTCGGTAGTTCAAGATATCGAATTCCTTTTCCTATGGGATTGTGGACATACAATAGCTTCGTTCGTTATGAAAAAGGTTTTGGGCATTGGATATTCAAGGTCTTTGCTTCTAAGCCGATTTTTATATCTACTGTAAATCCAGATATCCGTTCAAAAATAGGAACTAATATTTTACATGATTTTGGTTACTTTAATGGAAAGGTAGATTATGACGTTATACCTCATAAGAATAACGATAGGAAAGCTAAAATACACTATAAGGTAAATATGGGTGATCCCTATTTAGTAGATACTTTGACCTATGAAAAGTTTGAACGTTCTATTCAAAATATAGTAAATCATGCCTCTCGTTGGTCTAAAGTGAAGGCGGGAAGTCAGTTTAATGTATTAGATTTAGATGCAGAAAGAAATAGAATCAATTCTATTCTTAGGAATTTAGGGTATTATTATTTTAGACCCGACTTATTAGCTTATCAGGCAGATACCACTCTTGTTGATGGGCAGGTCAGTTTGCGAATGAGACCTATTCCAGGATTACCATCTAGTGCTCAGAGAAAATATTATATTGGAGATACCTCTTTTTACTTGTTGGGGAAAAATGGAGAGACTCCAAATGATAGTATTCATTATAGAGATTTAGTTATTTATTACCATGACAAGTTGAAGGTTAGGCCTAATATGCTTTATAGGTGGGTAAACTCTGATCAATATTCATCTAGTATGTCTACTCGTCGTAAGGGAAGAAAAAAACTTTATAGTCAAAATAGGCATGAGCGAATGCAAGAAAGATTGAGTGAAATAGGAATATTCAAGCATATCGAAACTCAATATTTACCGAAAGACTCTACACTAAAAGGAGATACATTAGATTTAAATATTCAAACAGCTCTAGAATTGCCTATGGATGCCGAAATTGATTTGAATATTACTACAAAGAGCAATGACCAAGTAGGACCAGGAGCTATCTTCACCTTAGGTAGAAGAAATGTTTTTGGAGGAGGAGAGAAATGGGATATCCAATTAAGGGGATCGTATGAGTGGCAAACAGGGAATAAGGGAACTAACTCATCCCTTATGAATAGTTATGAGTTAGGGGTATCTACATCTCTAACTTTTCCTCGCTTATTCTTTCCTAAATTGCATAAGAGAGAGTATGATTTCCCTGCATCAACCACTTTTCAAATTTATGGTGATCAGTTGAATAGGGCTAGATATTATCGAATATTATCGTTTGGAGGTAAGGTCTCTTATGATCTTCAGCCTAAGCTTACTCAACGCCATACTATTACTCCTTTTAGGCTCACTTTTAATGTGTTACGAAGTAGTACTGCCGAGTTTGATTCTATTGCAGACATTAATCCTGCTCTCTACATTAGTTTGCAGAATCAATTTATTCCTGCTATGGAGTATACTTATACCTATGATAATGCATCAATCAGGAAACAACGAAATAGGTTGTGGTGGCAAACAACCTTTACATCATCGGGAAACCTTACTTCTCTTATTTATGCAGCAACAGGGCAAAGTCTATCTAAGAGAGAGAAGAATCTTCTCGGTTCTCCCTTTGCTCAATTTGTAAAAGTAAATTCAGAGTTTAGATATACTTGGAACTTTAATAAAAATCATGCTTTAGCTACTCGTATTGCTGGAGGAGTAATTTGGTCTTATGGTAATTCGCGTGTTGCTCCTTATAGTGAACAGTTCTATGTGGGTGGTGCTAATAGTATTAGAGCCTTTACGGTGAGAAGCATTGGTCCAGGTGGGTATGCTCCCGATAAACGTAATAATTATTCATTTATTGATCAAACGGGAGATATCCGTTTTGAAGCCAATGCAGAGTATCGATTTAAAATTGCAGGTAATTTAAATGGTGCTGTTTTTTTAGATGCAGGTAATGTTTGGCTATTAAGAGATGACCCTGTCGTAGAGGGCAGAGAAAGAGGACAGCGAAGCAGGCAGAATGGTAAGTTTAAGCTTGCCGATGCTCCAAAGCAAATTGCTTTAGGTACAGGGATGGGATTGCGATATGACTTTGGATTCTTAGTTATTCGTGTAGATTGTGGTATAGGTATTCATGCCCCATACGAAACGACTAAGAAAGGTTATTATAATATTGAAAAATTTAAAGATGGTTTAGGCTTTCACTTTGCTGTAGGATATCCATTCTAAAGGTAATTCTAGAATTATAATAGCCTTACTAAAGGGCAACCTTGCATTATTTTGTATATTTGTGTAAATTATTAGAAACTAAAAACACAGTAAAGATTTAAATATGAAACCAACATTATTTGTATTAGCTGCAGGTATGGGTAGCCGTTATGGAGGCTTAAAGCAGCTTGATGGGTTAGGTCCCAACGGTGAAACTATTATGGACTATTCTATTTACGATGCTATTCGTGGTGGTTTTGGTAAAGTAGTCTTTGTAATTCGTAAAGATTTTGAAGCCGACTTCCGTAATATCGTATTGAAAAAATATGAAAATCACATTCCTGTTGAGGTGGTTTTTCAAGATCTCAATAGCTTACCTAATGGCTTTTCTTGTCCAGCAGAACGTACTAAGCCATGGGGAACTAATCATGCCGTGCTGATGGGTAAAAATGTTATTCATGAACCTTTTGCTGTAATTAACGCAGATGACTTTTATGGAAGAGATAGCTTCGCTGTATTAGGTAAAGCTTTATCAGAAATGGGAGGAAAGGAAAATGATTACTGTATGGTAGGTTACAGAGTAGGGAATACTCTTTCAGAGAGTGGCACAGTTGCTAGAGGTGTTTGTGAAACAAATGAAGAAGGATTCTTGACTTCGGTTGTAGAGCGTACAGCTATTGAAAGAATCGATGGAAAGGTTTCTTTTAAAGATGAAAATGGTGAAATGGTAACTATAGCCGATAATACTCCTGTTTCTATGAATATGTGGGGTTTTACTCCTGACTATTTTACTCATTCTGAAGACTTCTTTGTGGATTTCTTAGAAAAGAATATGGAAAACTTGAAAGCAGAGTACTTTATTCCACTAGCTGTAAACCGCTTGATTAATGAGAATACTGCTCGAGTTAAAGTTCTTGATACTACAAGTAAATGGTTTGGCGTGACTTATGCTGCTGATAGACAAGGAGTGGTTGATAAGATTCAAGCTCTTATTGATGCAGGTGATTATCCGAATAAGCTATTTTAATATAGTTTATCAATAAAATAAGATGAAAGGCTGTTTAACTTAAAAAGGTTAATCAGCCTTTTTCTTTTGATAAGAACTTCAGAGAGATTACTGTTATCCTTATTTAGAAAGTACTTTTAAAAAAAGAAAGGATATTCTGACACCGACAAGTTACTATCATATCGGTGTCATCGTATCATCATGTCGGTGTCATGATCATTTCATAACTCTGTTATAATATCTATATTCGATGAAGAATCAATGTGTAAACGTGAATAGAAAAGATGTGTTTTGTAACTGCTAAAGTTTTTCGTCTATTTGTCACTTCTAGAAAACTCTTTCTGAGTAAATGTCTTGTATCATGCAAACTGAGGAGTTCTGTTCATAGAATAAATCTCCTAAAAGAGTCATTATTAATCATGTTCTGTCTTTAAAAGAGTGAAATCGATTAGAATTTAGAATAAATCTAATTTCAGTTGTATAGAATTAACTACCTTTGTTCAATATAAATTAGACTTTAAAAGAGACAAAACGTGGTATCTGTAGAAAACTTATCAGTTGAATTTAATGCAACTCCTCTGTTCGAGGATGTTTCCTATGTAGTAAATAATAAAGATAGAATTGCTCTTGTTGGAAAGAACGGAGCAGGAAAATCAACAATGCTAAAAATAATTGCGGGATTGCAAAATCCTACATCGGGTGTTGTTGCGACTCCTAAAGATACTACTATCGGTTATTTGCCTCAAGTCATGGTACTTGCTGATGAACATACCGTGAGAGAAGAAGCTGAAATGGCTTTTTCTGAAATGGCCCATCTTCAAGAGAAGATAAATCAGATGAGTCAAGAACTTGCAGAGCGAACAGATTATGAATCTGAATCGTATCATGATTTAATTGATCGATTTACGCATGAAAATGACCGATTCACAATGTTGGGGGGTGATAACTATCATGCAGAAATAGAGAGGACTCTTTTGGGATTGGGTTTTTCTCGCCAAGATTTTGATAGACCCACTAGAGAATTTAGTGGTGGTTGGCGTATGCGTATAGAACTAGCTAAACTCTTATTAAGAAAACCTGATGTATTATTGCTAGATGAGCCTACAAATCACTTGGACATTGAATCAATTCAGTGGTTGGAAAACTTTTTGCGGACACAAGCCAATGCTGTTATCTTAGTTAGTCACGATAGAGCATTTATAAATAATGTTACCACTCGTACGATAGAGATTAGTTGTGGTAAAATATACGATTATAAAGTAAAATATGATGAGTTTGTTCAGCTGAGAGAAGAAAGAAGAGAACAACAGTTGAGAGCTTATGAAAATCAGCAAAAACAAATTCAAGAAACAGAAGATTTTATTGAGCGATTTAGATATAAAGCTACTAAAGCGGTACAAGTGCAGAGCCGTATTAAGCAGTTGGATAAGATAGACAGAATAGAGGTAGATGATGAGGATACAGCTATGCTTCGATTGAAGTTTCCACCAGCTAGTCGTAGTGGAAGTTACCCTGTTATCTGTAAAGAGGTAAAGAAGGCATACGGGAAACATACTGTTTTTGAAAATGTAAACCTTGTTATTGAACGAGGAGATAAAGTCGCTTTTGTTGGGAAAAATGGTGAAGGAAAATCCACTTTAGTAAAGTGTATTCTTGGAGAGATTGATTTTGAAGGTGAGTTAAAACTAGGACATAATGTTGAAATAGGTTACTTTGCTCAAAATCAAGCTCAGCTATTAGCTGATAACTTGACGGTGTTTGATACTATTGATCGTGTTGCTGTAGGTGATATACGGCTAAAAATAAGAGATTTACTGGGTGCCTTTATGTTTGGTGGTGAAGCCATTGATAAGAAAGTAAAAGTGCTTTCGGGGGGAGAGCGTAGTAGATTAGCAATGATAAAGCTGTTACTAGAGCCTGTAAACTTCCTTATCTTAGATGAGCCTACCAATCACTTAGATATGCGATCTAAAGATGTATTAAAGGAAGCTATACTAGATTTTGATGGTACTGTTATCGTAGTTAGTCATGATAGAGACTTCTTAGACGGCTTGGTTACTAAAGTATACGAATTTGGAGGAGGGCAAGTGAAAGAGCATTTAGGTGGTATTTACAGTTTTTTGGAAAAGAAAAATATAGAAAGTCTGAATGAGCTACACCAAAACCCATCACTTTCTGAATCACCAACTGCTCAAAATGATAATAAAGAAGAAGACTCACCTAGTGAAACAAAGCTTTCTTATGAAGCACAAAAGGAATTAAATAAAAAGATAAGGAAGCTTGAAAAGGATACTCAGGAATGTGAGGGTGTAATCGAAAAATTAGAAAAAGAAAAAGGTGCGATAGAAAAGAAGTTAGCTACCCCTGATGGTGCTGCTGATACATCCCTTTATGAAAAATATGAAGCCATTCAACAAGAGCTAAACGCTATAATGGAGAAATGGGAAGAGCTTCTGATAGAAACTGAGGAACTGCAAGAACAAAAGAATTAAACCAAATTATTTAGGATATGAAATTTAAAAATTGTTTACCAATAGTAGCTGCTTGTTTTGTAGCTGCTAGTTGTGGCTCAAATCAGAGTAGCCAAAAGCTAACTTCTGGTTTAAGCATGGCCAACCTAGATACAACTGCTGTACCAGGTCAAAGCTTTTATCAATATGCTTGTGGTGGTTGGATGAAGAATAATCCGTTGCCAGATGAGTACTCACGTTTTGGTTCATTCGATCAATTGGCCGAAAATAATCGTGAGCAGGTGAAAGGCTTAATTGAAAAGTTGGCAGAAACCACACATCAAGCAGGGTCAATAGAACAGAAAATAGGCGATTTATATTCTGTAGCTATGGATAGTGTGAAGTTGAATGAAGATGGATACAAACCATTAACAGAAGATTTGCAGGCAATTGCTAATCTTCAAAACACAGAGGACTTGACTACTCATTTAGCACAAATGAACAAATATGGAATGTTCCCTTACTTTGCTATATATATAGGAGCAGATGATATGAATAGCTCCATGAATATCGTTCATACTTATCAGTCTGGTTTGGGTATGGGGCAACGTGATTACTATTTAGAAGAAGATGAAGCTACTTCTAAAATAAGAGAAGCATATAAGCAACATATTACTACTATGTTTGAACTAGTAGGCTTCACAAAAGATGAGGCTCAAAAAGCGAGTAAAGATGTCTTTGATATAGAATATAGATTAGCTAAGGCTTTTCTTTCTCCTGTTGAATTGAGAGATCCTCATGCTAATTACAATATTAAAACAATAGCTGAGCTTTCAGCTGAATACCCATCAATAGCTTGGGAAACTCTTTTTAAAGAATTAGGTCTTGATGGTTTAGAATCAATAGACTTGGGACAGCCTAGAGCTATGGCAGAAGCAAATGCATTGTTAAAAGACATGCCTTTATCTGCTCAAAAAGCTTATTTACAATGGAACGTCATTAACTCTGCTGCTTCTTATTTAAGTGATGACTTAAACCAACAAAACTTTGAGTTCTTCGGCAAAGTAATGTCGGGTACTGAAAAAATGCAACCTCGTTGGAAGCGTGCAGTAAGTACAGTGAATGGTTCTTTGGGTGAAGCTGTAGGTCAAATGTATGTTGCGGAATATTTCCCACCAGCAGCAAAAGAACGTATGGTAACCCTTGTTAAAAACTTACAAACCGCGTTGGGTGAGAGAATTCAAAGTCTTGATTGGATGGGTGAAGCTACTAAAGTAAAAGCTTTAGAAAAATTGAATACATTCCACGTTAAGATCGGATATCCTGATAAATGGAAAGATTATAGTACTCTAGCTATAGAAAAAGACAGCTATTGGAGTAATATTAAGAGAGCCAATGTTTGGGACCATGCTGAAATGATTGCGAAAGCAGGAAAACCTGTTGATAAAGACGAATGGTTTATGACTCCACAAACCGTAAATGCATATTATAACCCTACAACTAATGAGATTTGCTTCCCTGCAGGTATTTTACAATACCCATTTTTTGATATGAATGCAGATGATGCATTTAACTATGGTGCTATAGGTGTTGTTATCGGACATGAGATGACTCACGGCTTTGATGATCAAGGTCGTCAATATGACAAAGAAGGCAACTTGAAAGATTGGTGGACAGAAGAAGACGCTGTTAATTTTGAAGCTCGTGCGAAAGTTATGTCAGACTTCTTTGATTCTATAGAAGTAGCACCAGGTGTTTATGCTAATGGGAAATTCACTTTGGGTGAAAATATAGCTGATCATGGAGGACTTCAAGTTTCTTACCAAGCATTCCAACATGCAATGCAAGATAAGAAAATAGGAGAAGTAGATGGATTTACTCCAGAACAAAGATTTTTCCTATCTTATGCAAATGTATGGGCAGATAATATTCGTCCAGAAGAAATATTAAATCGTACTAAAATGGACCCACACTCCTTAGGTAAATGGCGTGTTGATGGTGCACTTCCTCATATTGAAGCATGGTATAAAGCCTTTAATATAACAGAAGATGATGCTCTATTTGTTCCAAAAGATAAAAGAGTTGCTATCTGGTAATTAAATAAAAGATATTCAGATTAAAGGGGTCCTTTCTTTTTTAGAAAAGGACTCCTTTTTTTATAAATAATTCCTAGTCTTATTATTACTTGACATAAACATATTTTCGTAACTTTGTCCATCAATCACCTAAATTGTAATTCTAATGTCTACTAACAAGAAAATTAAGAAAGCACTTATCTCAGTTTTTAATAAAGAAGGATTGGAAGAAATTTTATCGCATCTACATACAGAAGGGGTAAAATTCTTATCAACTGGTGGAACTCGTCACTTTATAGAATCTCTTGGATATCCATGTGAAGCTGTAGAGGACCTTACAGAATATCCCTCAATCTTAGGAGGTCGTGTGAAGACACTTCACCCAAAAGTTTTTGGAGGAATATTAGCTCGTAGAGGGATGGAAGGAGATAACGAAGAATTAAAACGTTATGCAATTCCCGAAATAGACCTTGTTATAGTTGATCTTTACCCCTTTGATGCAACAGTAGCTTCGGGAGCATCTGAAGCAGATTGTATTGAGAAAATTGATATAGGTGGTATTTCATTAATTCGTGCAGCGGCAAAAAACTACAATGATGTTGTTATTATTCCATCAAAAAATCAATATAAACCTTTCTTGGATATGTTGATTGAGCATGGAGCAGAAACCTCTTTAGAAGAACGAAAATGGCTAGCAAAACAAGCCTTTGGCGTTTCTTCTCAATATGATTCCTCAATCTTCAACTATTTCGATGGAGAAGATAATTCAGCATTTCGTTATGCTGCAGATGATGTTAAAACTCTTCGTTACGGAGAAAACCCTCATCAAAAAGGGATGTTCTATGGTAATTTAGAGGCTATGTTTGATCAAATCCATGGCAAAGAAATAAGTTATAACAATCTTTTAGATATAAATGCAGCTGTAGATTTGATAGATGAATTTGAAGATATTACGTTTGCAGTATTGAAGCATAACAATGCTTGTGGTATTGCTTCTCGGCCATCAGTCGTTGAGGCTTGGAAAGATGCTTTGGCATGTGATCCGGTTTCTGCCTTTGGTGGAGTGTTGATCACAAATGGTGTGGTTGATAAAGCTACTGCTCAAGAAATAGACAAGATTTTCTTTGAGGTGATTATAGCTCCAGATTATGATGTTGATGCATTAGAAATTTTAGGGCATAAAAAGAATCGTATTATTTTAGTACGAAAAGATATTAAGCTGCCTAAAACTCAGTTTAGGTCGGTATTGAATGGTGTTTTAGTTCAAGGTAAAGATTTGATAGTTGAAACAGAAGCAGATATAAAAACTGTAACAGAAAAGGACCCTACTCAAAATCAAATAGCAGATATGCTTTTTGCGAATAAAGTAGTTAAAAACAGTAAGTCAAATTCTATAGTCTTAGCTAAAAATCAACAATTATTGGCTAGTGGAGTAGGACAAACTTCTCGAGTTGATGCTTTAAAACAAGCAATTGAAAAAGCTCAATCTTTTGGATTTGATCTTAATGGGGCAGTAATGGCTTCTGATGCCTTTTTCCCTTTCCCTGATTGTGTTGAAATTGCACATAAAGTTGGGGTTGATGCTGTAATTCAGCCAGGGGGATCCATAAGAGATCAGCAGTCATTTGATTATTGTAACGAAAACGGTATGACAATGGTTCTAACAGGTATTCGTCACTTTAAACACTAACAATGTATATAACTTATGTAAGTTATTAATTTCGGATTTTTTTAATTTTATGGGAATATTTTCTTTTACTCAAGAAATAGCTATGGACTTAGGTACTGCAAACACCATTATTATCAGTAATGGAAAAGTTGTGGTAGATGAACCCTCTGTAGTTGCTCTTGATCGCAGAACAAATAAAATGATTGCGGTAGGAAGTAAAGCGAAGATGATGCATGAAAAGACACACGATAATATTCGTACCGTGCGACCATTGAAAGATGGTGTGATTGCTGATTTTGATGCTTGTGAGAAAATGATGAGTGGTATGATTGCAATGGTCAATCCTGGTCGTCGTTTATTTCGTCCAAGTCTAAGAATGGTTATTGGAGTTCCTTCAGGTAGTACTGATGTGGAACTTAGAGCTGTTCATGATTCTGCAGAGAGAGCCAATGGACGTGATGTCTATTTGCTATTTGAACCTATGGCTGCTGCTATTGGAGTAGGTATAGATGTTGAATTACCTGAAGGTAATATGATTGTTGATATAGGTGGTGGTTCTACAGAAATTGCTGTCATATCATTAGGTGGTATTGTGTCAAATAGCTCTATTCGTGTTGCAGGAGATGACTTGACTGCAGATATTCAAGAATATATGAATAGACAGCACAATGTAAAGGTCAGCGAACGTATGGCTGAACGTATAAAAATTCATGTTGGAGCAGCTTTAACTGATTTAGGAGAAAATGCACCAGAAGATTATATCGTTCATGGTCCAAATAGGATAACAGCCTTGCCTATGGAAGTGCCTGTTAGTTATCAAGAAGTAGCACATTGCTTAGATAAAACAATATCTAAAATTGAAGCAGCTATACTGAACGCTCTTGAAAACACTCCTCCAGAACTATATGCTGATATCGTACAAAATGGTATCTACTTAACTGGTGGCGGAGCTTTATTAAGAGGCTTGGATACAAGATTGACAGATAAGTTTAATATTCCTTTCCATGTTGCAGAAGATCCACTTCACTCTGTGGCAAAAGGAACAGGTATAGCTTTGAAAAATGTTGATAAATTTTCATTCTTATTCTAATTTCTTCAAATCTATTAGCTTAGAATAGAGAATAAGTAAATCATCAATGCGTAAATTATTACAATTTTTATATCAAAATAATCACTGGTTCCTCTTTATATTATTAGAGGTAACCAGTTTTATTTTGATTTTCAACTTTAACAAATACCAGCATAGTGTCTATTTGACTTCAGCTAACTCTGTGATAGGGCAAGTCTATGAATGGAAATCTACTGTAACCTCTTATTTTCATTTGAAATCAATAAATGAAGAGTTACTAGATCGAAACATGGAGCTTGAAAAAAAGGTAGCAACTCTAGAAGATGTACTTAGAGAAGAATATTCTATTGAAAATGAAGAACGTTTGTTGAAAAACTCTGTTTTAGAAAGCTATAAACTTTACCCAGCTCATGTTGTACAGAATAGTTTAAATAGAGCAGACAACTTTATCACTATTAATAAAGGGTCCAATGATGGAGTAAAACCAGAGATGGGTGTAGTTACAGGTAATGGAGTGGTAGGGATTGTTTATAAAACCTCTCTTCATTATTCATGGGTGATGTCTGTTTTAAATAGCAAAAGTAATATCAGCTGTAAAATAGCAGGTAGCAACTATTTTGGTAATTTAGTTTGGGAGTTTGGTGATGCAAGCTATGCTTATTTGCGTGACTTGCCCCGTCATGCTACATTTAGTTTGGGTGATACGATTGTAACCAGTGGCTTCTCATCCATTTTCCCTGAAGGAGTTTTAGTGGGTACGATAGATGATATGAGTGATATTGATGATGGTTTATCTTTCTATTTAAAGATTAAACTTTCTGTGGATTTTGGAAAGTTAGATGGTGTTCGCATTGTTGAAAACATGGATTTAACAGAGCGTCGAGATCTAGAAAACAAAAAGTAGGACTATGGCTATTCGTTATATTAATTATTTATTATGGTTTATAGCATTGGCTATATTTCAAATGTTGATTTTCAATAACATCTTATTATTGGGCTATGCTACACCTTTTCTTTATATCTATCTTTTGTTCTTTATAGATTCATCTATCGTTTCTCGAAATCAATTAATGATTTGGGCTTTTTGTTTAGGGCTACTGGTTGATATAGGTGCTAATACATTAGGTATGAATACAGCAGCTGCTGTTCTTCTTGCTTTTGTTCGTCCTACATTATTGAATGTTTTCTGTCAGGTAAATGATGATCCTGAAAATTTACAACCTTCCCTTAGAACCATGGGCCCTAGTGGTTATCTTAAATATATTATTTCTGGAGTTTTTATACATCATCTCTTATTGATAGGAGTAGAGTTTTTTAAAGTAAGTTCATTCTTGACTGTTTCATTGCGTATAATTAGTAGTACTTTACTAACTACAATTTGTATCTTTGCCATAGAAAGAGTACGTAATAAATAATGCCAAAATTCCAGTATCAAAATAGAAAATTTGTTATCGGAGGTATTGCTATAGGTGTTGTTCTCGTTTTTATCATTCGATTATTCTCCTTACAAGTAACGACAGATCAATATAAGAGAAATGCTGATAGTAATGCATTCCTTAAGAAAACGATCTATCCTTCTCGTGGAGCAATCTATGATAGGAATGGGGATCTATTAGTATATAATGAGCCTTCATACGATATAACTGTTGTGCCTAGAGAAATCCAAAATCTAGACACGGCTGACCTTTGTCAGACTTTATCCATTACTAAAGAATACCTAGAGGAGAGAATGGAGCGAATGAAAGATCGACGTTCTAACCCAGGTTATTCTCGATTTACCCATCAACTTTTTATGTCTCAGCTCTCTGTAGAAGAATCTGGTATTTTTCAAGAAAAGCTGTTTAAATTTCCTGGATTTTATGTTGAAAGACGTAATGTTAGGAAATATACCTATAATTCAGCGGCACATGCTCTGGGAGATATAGGAGAAGTTTCTATGAGAGATATTAATAATGATGATTATTACTCTCGTGGAGATTATATAGGCAGGCAAGGAGTTGAAAAATCTTATGAAAAGTATTTGAGAGGGGAAAAAGGGACGGAGGTGCTTCTTCGTGATGCACATGGGAGAATACAAGGAAGATATAAAGGAGGCTCATTAGATGTAAAACCTTCGCCTGGTAAAGATCTCACCTTGAGTATAGATATTCAGCTACAAATGCTGGGTGAAAAACTTATGCAGGGTAAATTGGGAAGTATTGTTGCGATTGAGCCTAGCACGGGAGAAATTCTGTGTTTAGTTTCCTCTCCATCATTTGATCCGTCAAGTATGGTTGGTCGTAAAAGAGGAGAGAGTCATCGAACCTTACAACGAGATCCCACTAAGCCTTTATTTAATAGAGCATTGATGGCTACTTATCCTCCTGCATCTACATTTAAAACAGCACAAGGTGCTATTTTTTTACAAGAAGGGATTGTCGATTTGAATACCACTTTCCCGTGCTATAGAGGGTTTGTAGTTCCAGGTTTACGAGTGGGTTGTCACGGTCATCCATCTCCAGTTCCTTTTAAAGGAGCAATATCCACATCATGCAATTCTTATTTTAGTTGGGGGTTATATAAAATGATTGATAATAAGAAATACCAATCACCCTCAGATGCTTTGACTGTTTGGAAAGATCATATGGTATCAATGGGTTTTGGATACGCCTTAGGCGTTGATCTTCCTGGTGAAAAAAGAGGTTTGATACCCAATGCTCAGTTTTATGATAAGGTGTACGGTGAAGGGAAATGGAATGGTTTGAGAATTATTCACACGGCTATTGGGCAGGGTGAAATTCTAACTACTCCTATTCAGTTGGCAAATCTAGGAGCAATAATAGCAAACAGAGGACATTATTATACTCCCCACATTGTGAAATCAATTAAAAATGATCTATTGGATGATGAGTACACTGTTCCTAAAAACACAACTATAAATCCTGAATATTTTCAATATATAGCTGAAGGAATGCGTGGAGCAGTAATAGGTAGTGCTTATGGTAGTACAGCAAGACGTGCCAATATTCCAGGTATTGAAGTTTGTGGAAAAACAGGTACCGCTCAAAACAGAGGGAAAGATCATTCTGTTTTTATGGGATTTGCTCCACTTGATAACCCTAAAATAGCTATTTCAGTTTATGTAGAACATGGAGGGTTTGGTGCTACGTATGCTGTACCTATAGGCGCTTTGATGATAGAACAATATTTAAATGGTGAGATAGCAGAAGAGAGAGCCTACCTTATTGATCAACTTCATAATTCTAATTTAATTCCTTATGATCTCAAGAAGTACTAGTTTGTGGAAATCTTTAGATTGGTGGACTATTCTTATATACATATTACTAGTCATATTTGGATGGTTTAGTGTTTGTGGTGCAAGTTATGAATATGGTAACCCCGAGTTCTTTGATTATTCTACACGTGCAGGCAAGCAGTTAATATGGATCTTATGTTCTTTTGGGCTTGGTTTTATCCTCATTATGTTGGATGATACATTCTATAGAAACTTCTCCTACATCATATATATCGGAATGATATTACTGCTAATTGTCACTATTTTTATAGCTCCAGATGTTAAAGGATCTCGGTCGTGGTTAGTTTTCGGACCAGTAAGCTTACAACCCGCTGAGTTTGGAAAGTTTGCTACAGCATTAGCATTAGCTAGGTACATGAATGCAACTAACTTTTCAATGAAGAAACCATCAAATGCACTGATGGTAGGTTTTTTTATCCTTTTGCCAGTTATGTTAATTATTCTACAAAAGGAAACTGGTTCGGCGTTGGTATATCTAACCTTCTTTTTGGTCTTATATAGAGAAGGGATGCCTGGCGTCGTCCTTTTTTTAGCTGTTGCTGCTGTACTTTATTTTATAGTAGGAATTAGATTTGATCAGGTGTTTTTTGATGAGACAACTATTTCAATAGGCGAGTTCAGTGTGATAGCTGTTGCTTTGTTTTTTACTGGAGCTATGTGTTGGGTCTTTAAGAAAAACATAAAAGCGTGTTTAAATATTGTGGTTACATCTGCTCTAGTCATCGGTGGAGGGTATGCAGTAGGAACTTATTTAATTCCTTTCAACTACATCTATGTACAATATTTCTGTGTTGGATTAACTTTAATCTATCTTGTCTATTTATCTTTTAAAGATAGAAAATGGGCTTATAGTTTGATTGCTACATTTTTGATTGGTTCAGTGGCTTTTCTTTATTCTATTGATTATGTCTTTAATGAAGTCCTTGAACCTCATCAACGTGTACGTATTGAGATAGTTCTAGGGATGGAAGAAGATTTAGCTGGAGCTGGATACAATGTGAACCAGTCTAAAATAGCCATTGGTTCGGGAGGTATGACAGGAAAGGGATTTTTAAATGGAACTCAAACAAAGCTTAAGTACGTGCCTGAACAAGACACAGATTTTATCTTTTGTACAGTTGGAGAGGAGCAAGGTTTTGTTGGGTCAGCTACAGTATTAGTATTGTATCTATTTCTAATATTGCGATTAATCGCATTGTCAGAGAGGCAAAGCTCTACATTTTGTAGAGTTTATGGATATTCTGTTTTAAGTGTTTTCCTATTTCACTTGTTTATAAATATAGGAATGGTTTTAGGCTTGACTCCTGTTATTGGAATTCCTCTCCCTTTCTTTAGTTATGGGGGGTCTTCTCTCTGGGGGTTTACTATCTTATTATTTGTTTTTTTGCGCTTAGATGCTGGTCGGGCACGTCGCTTGAATGGGTAATATGGATTCCTATGTCTTGAAGACCCATTAAAAGGGTATCTTTCATTAATGGAATAATTCGGAGGGTAGTACTATCTGTTAGTTGAGGCTTCTTGATAATCTTATAAAAATGAGTAGATTGAAATAGGTGTCCCATACCTTTGCCAATCCAGAAGCCATCTTTATCAGCTAATTGTAGATGTAGAGTGTCAATATGAATAATTGAGGAATCTGTTATGTTTTCTAGACAAGCGATGTATATGTCTTTGTAGGGATAGCTATAGTCATTTCGTATATTGATACTCAAATCAACGCTTTTGTATTCTTGTAAGTCTGAAATTGTAAAAGAAAGAGTATCAGTTTTACTCCATCCCTCTTTGGGAATAGAGCAAAACTGATGGTATTCATATTTCTTTGAACAGCTCGATAATAAGAAGAGAGCTAGCAAAGATAGGAGTAAGTTACTTTTGTTCACTTTTATTGTTGCCTCCTTCTTGGTTGTTGTTAGGTCTTCTTCTATTATAGGGACGACGACCTTTTTTCTTTGTATTTCTTGTTGAGTTGCCTTGCGGGTTCTCCTGTTTGTTTTCTTGTCGATTCTCTTGCCTATTATTCTCTTGTTTCCTTTCAGGCTTATTGTTGTTTCTTCGTTGATTTCTATTTCTATCCTCATTTTCTGATTGATTACTTGCTGTATTTTGAGGACGATTATCGGGTCTCTTATTATTATTTCTTCTATTAGGTCTTTTCTTAATTTTTTTACTTTTATCGAATCGAGTAACACTTTCTTGTTCAAGAATATCTTTTGGCTTATCTAAAGCATCATCTTGCACCAAGTCAATAAGTATATCTGGCTTTTTACCTCTTCTATTTTGGTGGATAATGTCAAAAGCTTTTTTAGCACTGATAGTTATTAAATTGGCTGCTATAACTTTATCTGAAGAATAGGTTATTTCATTGTTTAGGATATCAGCTTTGAAAAAATAATAAGTACCATCTTTTGTTTCTAAGGTGACTTCACGAGAGGGTAATTTTTTTTGTGCCTCTACATAAGCATCTACTTCATAATTAAGACAACATTTAAGTTTAGCACATTGCCCTGCCAACTTTTGAGGATTTAAAGAGATGTCTTGTATTCTTGCGGCATTGGTAGATACAGAAACAAAATTTCTCATCCATGATGCACAGCAAAGTTCTCTACCACAAGGACCAATACCACCGATACGACCAGCTTCTTGTCGAGCTCCAATTTGCTTCATTTCGATACGTATTCTAAACTCTCCAGCTAAATCTTTAATTAATTGCCTAAAGTCTACACGCTCATCTGCAATATAATAGAATATAGCTTTATTTCCATCACCTTGATATTCTACGTCGCCAATTTTCATATCTAAGTTTAGTCTAGCAGCAATTTGTCTAGACTTGATCATGGTGCTATGTTCTCTGGATTTTGCCTCCTCGTATTTCTCTAGGTCAACGGGCTTAGCAATGCGATAAACCCTTTTAATTTCCGTATTAGGTCTTCCATTGCTTTTTTTCATTTGTAGATTTACTAATCTTCCTGTTAGTGTCACTACTCCTATATCATGACCAGGATTAGCTTCGACAGCAACTACGTCACCTTTCTTTAAGTCTATTTTATTGCTGTTTTTATAATATCCTTTTCTGGTGTTCTTAAATTGTACCTCTACCATGTCGCAATCTTCTATATTGCCTGGTACATCAGCTAACCAATCGTAAGTGTTTAATTTGTTTGTTGGGCGGGAAATTCCTTTATAGGATAGGCCTCCACTACCATTATGTAATTTGAAATCCATAAAAATCTAATAATTATTGTTTGATTTGAACAATTAGTTTTAATGCAAAATCAAAAAAGACCATTTTAGCATTTACATTTTGTTCTATATGTTGTTGAGCCAAACTTAACTCTTCCATTATTGTATACACATTGTATTCATTAATAAAAGGAGAGAAATTACTTGAAAACCGTTCTTCTTCTTGGTTCATGTAATTTAGGTTTGGCTTTTTGAAATTGTATATAAAATTTTCTCTTACCATGTGTTGGCAATAAGTAAGTAGTTGTTTTTGTCTTTCACGGCCTAACGCAGCTACTTCTTCACTCCATTGCTTTATTTCTTTTACTCGTCTTGCATATGCTAGGCGCATAATGTCAATAAAGAGCTTTAAAAATAATGCTTTATCTTCATTTAATTGAATTTCTGATAGAGCTTTATTTAAATTTCCATTAGACATATGAGCTATAGTCTGACTTAATGATGCCTGTACGCCATATTGCTCATTTAGATAGCGAGCTATTTCCTGAGATTTTAATAGAGGTATGTCTATCCTTTGAGTCCGACTAAGTATTGTCGAAAGTAAAGATTCAGGTTGCTCAGAAATTAAAAAGAATAAAGTCTGATGTGGAGGCTCCTCAAATATTTTTAAGAGTTTGTTAGCGCATACTGAATTCATTTTTTCAGGAAGCCATATAAGCGTAATCTTATATTTGCCTTCACTTGACTTAAGAGAGAGTTTTTTGAGTATTGCCTCACTCTCTTTCGCATAGATAATCGCTTGAGCATTCTCTGCATGAATGTGATTTAGCCATTGATCTAAGGTGAAGTAGGGAGTGGTTAGAACGAAATCTCTCCACTCCGGTAGATAATCATCAGATAATTTACTTTTAATAACAGGAAAAACAAAGTGTACATCAGGATGAACAAGCTTATTCATTTTTACGCATGATGGACATTTTCCACACGCATCTGAGGCTTGTGGGTTGTCACAATTCAAGTATCTAGCATAAGCTAGTGCTAATTCATAAGCTCCAACTCCCTCTGAAGAGCAAAATAATTGAGTATGAGGAATTCTTCCTTCATGGACTTGAAGTAGTAATTCATTTTTAATTTTCTCCTGACCAATTATATCTTTAAAGTACATTTATAGTCTGTTGATGATTTTAGTAGCTCATTTTGCTACTTTAGTGAAGTATTACATAGCAAAAATACGAAAAAACAATGGACCTTTTAATTTTTAGTTCTCTTTAATTTCCGTTTTAGAATACTAATCACTCTAAAGTTTACGTACATAGTATGATTTATAAAAGAATATCAAATAGTATAATATAAATGTGCTACTGGATTTTTATGACTTTGTTTACATGAATAGCCCCTTTGGTCGTAACACGATGTCGGTGTCATGTACTCATCATGACACCGACATGTCATTACGATCAAAGGGTTAAAGTTATTTCCACCCCTAGGCAAATGAACTTAAAATCGACAAACTTGAGCTCTTTTCGAGATCATTTAAACAGGGGGTTTTAGGGTGCATATATAATAATGTGTATAAAGTTCCCATTTGTATTTCCTTTGAGGTTTGATTAAAAAAAGAATTCGTTATAAGAATAAGATTGATAGGATATTAAGTAAATAGGAATAAAATATTCAGAAATAAAGTATTCAT
>NZ_DYYK01000122.1:0-19721 GCF_020741705.1 Bacteroides coprosuis | reverse complement strand
ATTTATCAAACTCATCAATGCCTAAAACTTTGTTATACTCAGTACGAGCTATAACATAATCATAGATAGCTTGAGTATATGCTAGCTCAGCTTGTGTGAGGGCAACCTCTGAATCATTCAATTCCAAAATTGTTCCTCGACCTACTTCATACATAGTACGAGCAATTTCCCGGCCTTTCATTGCCTGGCGTACACTTTCTACATTACTGTCTATCTGCTCAACACTAGCTTGCATATTATCAATATAACTTTGTGCTTGCATATTTAATTGGCGCTGTAAATTAATACGTGCCTGATTCAACTTGGCTAGCTCAATTTTAGACTGCTTTACTTTGGAAATAGTGCTAGCTTTGAATAATGGAATAGAAAGAGTTACACCCAACGATGATGAAGGATACCATCTATAGTGAGCAATTCTAAAATCATTATTCATTGATAAATAGGTATAATTAAAAGAAGCCGTTAAAGTCGGCATATAATTTGTCTTTTGAAGTTTTAAGCTATGCTGCAAAAGTTTTTCATTATGATCAAGCTGCTTTAAATCTGTATTAGCAGATAGATCAATACTTAAAGGGCGATAATAAGAACCAAAAGTATCTACAGCCACTAGCTGTTCATACTCATTCAGCGAACCCTCAACCTCTAAGTCTATAGGACTAGAAATACCCATTAATACTTTTAACTGAAGTTTTGATAATCGAATAGCATTTTCTGCAGAAACTACTGAAGGTTTCAAATTCCTCATTTGAACTTCAGCTCGAATTTTATCATACTCACTTACTGTTCCTTGATTAAATTTAGCATCAACAATCTCAAAATTAGCTTTGGCTTGATTATAACTTTTTAAAAGAACACGATAACTATCTTGAGCCAACAAGATTTGCATATATGCTTTAGTTACCTCACTTATCAAATCAATTTTGGAAGCTCTAGCTTTTTCAACAGCCAAATCAATATCCTCTTTACTCATATTTATACTCCTATAAAGTGCAGGAGCAAAAATGGGTAAGTGAACGTTTAAACCTCCATTATATGTGTTATCCATCCCCACCTTTATAGTAGTAGTTTCTTCACCAAACTTCATAGCCATAGTTTGCTTTTTGATAGCTCTAGAATAGCTCCCATCCAAGGTAACCTCGGGAATCAACCCTCCAATAATCTCTTTTTTTGCTTGTTTCTTCAATTCAACTTCATGTCCTGCAATTACCATAGTAGGATTCTCTGCTAAGGATATATCAATAGCTTGCTCAAGATTTATCTTCAGTAGATTATTATCAATATCTTGGGCGAAAAGCCCTGAAGGATAAAAAAGCAAACAACAAAGTAGAATTAAAAAATTCCGTAATTTTCTTTCCATCGTCGTCTTTGGATTATTAAAATTATATTATTTTATTACACTCCTATTCTTTTGCTCTATTCGATACTCCTCAATGAACTTTTCTAATTTATCAATACCTTTAGGCGTTGATATACCTCTTAAATATGTAAACATGATTGATTCATAAACTTCAAGGAAAGGAAATTTCAAATATAAATTGGAATGCAATAGAAAATTAAATTGTTCTCTAACAAGAATATTTACTATTTCGAAATTAACATCAGGGCGAAACAAACCTTGTTTTACACCAGACGTAAAAAAGTTAATAGTATCTGTTGAATCTTTTCTCTGACCTTTAAGAAACAAATCATATACTCTAGGATATTTTTGAATATCCTCAAAAAATCTTTTATCAGTAATGTGGTATTGTTGAATAGTATATTTATAACATCTTAAAATAACCTCCAACACATTGTCAGTTTGAGATAAAACTTCAGCTACGAAATCACGCATCTTCTCTTGCCCCTTTAAAATACATTCGCGTAATAAAGCTTCCTTGTCTTTAAAAAGCTGATATAAGGTACGTTTAGAAATTCCAGCAGAAGCTGCTATTTCATCCATAGTTACTGTCTTAATACCATAGTTTGCGAATGCATTAGAAGCTATTAGTATTAATTGATCTTTTAAAACCTCTTTAGGATCACTTTCTGTTAATTTAATTGTATCAGTCATAACTCTCATTATAAAATATCATCTAAGCAAAGATAGATATATAAACTCATTAAACTATTATAGTTTTCTATGAAGTCCTGTTTTTAAATAATTTTAAAGAATAAGGCAACCCCAAGAACCATTAAGGACAAAATATGTTACAAGCAAAATACAACTAAAGCTATGCTATTGACAGCCGAACAATTAGAGTTTCAAGTAACATTAGAAATCATTATTCACTAATAATAATTCAGACTTAAGCATAAAGAGATAAAGCTAAAATTAATATGCTAATCAATGAAAGAACTCACAACTCAAGCAATTAAAATAAAACTTTCAAAGTAACTTATTTTTCAAGAAAGTATAAACTCATTGAAAAAAATTCAAACTGAACAAAGAACTAATTTAATATTTAGTAAATATATCCGGGAAAAATAAAAGAAAGTGCACCATTTTAAGTTAAGTAATTATGACTGAACAAACATTGACATTATATGTAGTCTGTGGTAGTTTGAGAAATACCCGAAAAGTATAGCAAAAAGAAACTTAAGATTTTCAATGGGGAGACTATTTAGTTGAAAGTGTAATACATTCCAAAAACAACCTTTAAGAAATAAATTGGAAGATTTATTATTGCAGAAAACTAACAAGTAAATGTCAACAAGATTTATTCTTCACAAATCTAAGCATGATAAAAAAACAGTAACACCTACACGCATATCAACAAAGGATAGATTATTTGTATTATAATAAAAAAAGAGAGTGCCCCACAGGACACTCTCTTTAAATATATGATTAAATGTTGGTGCTAGATTATTCTGCTGATTCCTCAGTAGAAGTTTCTGCAGCTGTGTTTTCAACAGCTTGTTCTTTTGAACTACCTCTTCTTGAACGACGAGTACGTTTTTTAGTACCGACTTCTTTTGCAAGGTTTTCGTTGTAATCAACTAGTTCAATAAAACACATTTCAGCATTATCACCTAAACGGTTACCTAGCTTGATAATGCGAGTATAGCCACCTGGACGATCAGCCACTTTTACTGAAATCTCTTGAAATAGCTCACTAATAGCATACTTATCTTGCAAAGATCTAAATACTACACGACGTGAGTTAGTAGTATCATTTTTAGATTTTGTAATCAAAGGCTCAATAAACTGCTTCAAAGCTTTCGCTTTAGCAACAGTCGTAGTGATTCTTTTGTGCATAATCAAAGAACATGCCATATTACCCAACATAGCACTTCTATGAGAAGCAGTACGACTTAAGTGGTTAAATTTTTTATTATGTCTCATTATTATTCTTTATCTAATTTATATTTAGAAATATCGGTTCCAAATGAAAGATTCAGACTTGCAAGCAAATCATCAAGCTCTGCAAGCGATTTCTTTCCAAAATTACGGAATTTAAGAAGATCTGTCTTTTGATACTGCACTAGGTCTCCTAAAGTATGCACTTCAGCAGCCTTCAAGCAGTTAAGAGCACGAACAGATAGATCAATATCAGTCAATTTGGTTTTAAGTAATTGACGCATATGAAGGACCTCTTCATCAAACTCTTCATTACCTTCACCTTCAGTTGCTTCCAATGTGATTTTCTCATCAGAAAACAACATAAAGTGGTAAATCAAAATCTTAGCAGCCTCTTTTAAAGCATCCTTTGGATGTACGGAACCATCAGTACTGATTTCAAGTATTAATTTTTCGTAGTCTGTTTTTTGTTCTACACGATAATTCTCTACATAATACTTCACATTACGAATGGGAGTAAAAATAGAGTCAATAGGCAACACATTAACATCAGTACAGTACTCACGATTTTCTTCGGCAGGAACATAACCGCGACCTTTGTTAACTGTTAGCTCAATTTGCATCGTTGCTTTTGGATCTAAATGACAAATAACTAACTCAGGATTTAACACTTCAAATCCAGTCAAATATTTTCCAATATCACCAGCTTTAAACTCTTTAGAATTTTCAATAGTGATGCTTACCTTTTCGCTTTCGAATTCTTCAACTACTTGTTTGAATCTAACCTGTTTTAGATTCAAAATCATGTTGGTTACGTCTTCTCGCACACCTGAAACACTAGAAAATTCGTGCTCTACACCATCAATTTTGACAGTAGTAATAGCAAAACCTTCTAATGAAGAAAGGAGAATACGACGTAGAGCATTACCAACGGTGATACCGAAGCCAGGTTCCAACGGACGAAATTCGAATTTACCGAATTTATTATCCGCTTCCAACATTAATACTTTATCAGGTTTTTGAAATGCTAATATCGCCATGAAATTAATTATTATTTAGAGTACAATTCTACGATCAACTGTTCTTTAATGTTTTCTGGAATGTCAGTTCTTTCAGGAATGTGAAGGAACTTACCAGTTTTAGAAGTGTCATCCCATTCTAACCATGGGTACTTACTATGATTAAATCCAGCAAGTGAATTTGAAACAACTTCTAGAGATTTAGATCTCTCACGAACACCGATCAATTGACCAGGTTTAACTGCAAATGATGGAATATCAACTACTTTACCATCAACAGTAATATGTCTATGATTCACTAACTGACGAGCAGCTGCACGTGTAGGTGCAATTCCTAAACGGAACACTACGTTATCAAGTCTTGATTCTAGTAATTGTAGTAAGATCTCACCAGTAATACCTTTAGCTTTCTCAGCTTTAGTAAATAAGTTACGGAATTGTTTTTCAAGTACACCGTATGTATATTTTGCTTTTTGTTTTTCTTTAAGCTGAATTCCGTATTCTGAAGTTTTTCTTCTTCTTGAATTGCCGTGCTGACCTGGAGGGTAGTTCTTTTTAGATAAAACTTTATCTGCTCCGAAGATAGCTTCTCCAAATTTACGAGCAATTTTTGATTTTGGTCCAGTATATCTAGCCATTTTATTTATAAATATTTAATTGTTTATACATGAACTTAAAATTGTTGCAGCCGCGATTACAGAGAAGAAGATGTAATCCAAAACAAAATCAAGTCTCATTGTAAGAATCAAGTGATTAAACTCTACGTCTTTTTGGAGGACGACAACCATTGTGTGGCAATGGAGTTACATCAACTATCTCAGTAACTTCAATACCTGCGCCATGCACAGTTCTGATAGCAGACTCACGACCGTTACCTGGTCCTTTAACGTAAGCTTTTACTTTTCTTAATCCTAGATCAAATGCAACTTTTGCACAATCTTGAGCAGCCATTTGAGCTGCATAAGGAGTATTTTTTTTGGATCCTCTGAATCCCATTTTACCAGCAGATGACCAAGAAATAATCTGTCCATCACCATTTGCTAGAGAAACGATTATATTGTTGAATGAAGAGTGAACATGTAATTGTCCAACTGCATCTATCTTAACGTTTCTCTTTTTAGCTGCGACTGTTTTTTTTGCCATATCAACAATTATTATTTAGTAGCTATTTTCTTATTTGCAACTGTTTTCTTTCTACCTTTACGAGTACGAGCATTGTTTTTTGTACTTTGTCCTCTCACAGGTAAGCCAATACGATGACGTACACCTCTATAACAACCTATATCCATTAAACGTTTAATGTTA
This sequence comes from Bacteroides coprosuis, assembly GCF_020741705.1. NCBI lineage: Bacteria > Pseudomonadati > Bacteroidota > Bacteroidia > Bacteroidales > Bacteroidaceae > Bacteroides > Bacteroides coprosuis. The sequence continues at coordinate 14,120 of NZ_DYYK01000122.1, read as the reverse complement.
AGTTGTACTTCAGAGCGTAAATCACCCTCCACTTTAAATTCAGCACCTATAATCTCACGAATTTTAGCTGCTTGGTCATCGGTCCATTCGTTAACCTTAAGGTTACGATCAATCCCCGCTTTTTCTAAAATTTTATTTGCGTTACTACGACCAATTCCATAAATGTAGGTCAACGCAATTTCCCCCCTTTTATTCTGAGGTAAATCTACACCAACTATTCTAATAGCCATATATTAATTTATTTCTTCTGCAAAAATAATTAAATTATCCTTGACGTTGTTTATACTTAGGATTTTTCTTGTTAATAATATACAAACGACCTTTACGTCTTACGATTTTACAGTCTGGCGTACGTTTTTTTAATGATGCTCTAACTTTCATATCTAAAATTATTTATATCTGAATACGATTCGACCTTTTGATAAGTCGTATGGAGACATTTCAACTTTAACTCTATCACCAGGAAGAATTTTAATATAATGCATTCTCATCTTTCCAGAAATATGAGCTGTAATCTCATGTCCATTTTCTAATTCTACACGAAACATTGCATTAGACAATGCTTCAACTATTACTCCGTCTTGTTCTATTGCGGGTTGTTTAGCCATAATTATTTAATATCCTTTCTTTCTTAAAACTTCTTCAACAAATTCAAACGATGATAAAATATCTGCAGAGTGCATACCAATAGCAATAGTATGCTCAAAATGAGCTGCACATTTTCTGTCTAATGTTCTCACCGTCCAACCATCATTTTCAATTCCTATTTCTCTATTGCCTTGAGTTATCATTGGTTCAATAGCAATGCACATTCCCTTTTTCAACTGCTTTCCACGACCTCTTATACCGTAGTTTGGAACTTGAGGATCTTCATGCATTTCTTTTCCAATGCCGTGACCTACAAACTCTCTTACTACTTCAAAGCCATAAGATTCAGCATAAGACTGAATTGCATACCCTATATCTCCTAAACGATGCCCATGAACAGCTTGTTCAATTCCCTTATACAAAGACTCCTTGGTTATCTGAAGTAACTGTTTAACTTCAGGAGCTACATCACCTACACAAAATGTAAATGCTGAATCACCACAAAAACCATTCATATAAGTACCACAGTCTACAGAAACAATATCACCATCTTTCAATGGAATATCATTAGGTATACCATGAACAACTACTTCATTTACAGAAGTACAAAGAGACCCAGGAAAAGGCTGTCCTAAATGATTAGGGAAACCTTTAAATGTAGGTACTGCCCCATTATCTCGTATAAACTCTTCAGCTATTTTATCAAGCTGAAGAGTAGTTACTCCTGGTTCAATAATTTTTGCTACTTCCGCTAAAGTTTGACCAACCAAAAGGTTGCTTTGTCGTAATAGCTCAATCTCTTCTTCTGTTTTAAGAAATATCATATTCTAATAACTTACTAATAAGCAGACACACCAGAACGACCACGTACTCTACCAGAATCTAGCAGACCGTCATAATGACGCATTAGTAAGTGGCTTTCTATTTGTTGTAATGTATCCAACACCACACCAACAAGAATAAGCAAAGATGTACCACCAAAGAACTGAGCAAACCCTGGTTGAACTCCGAAAATAGAACCAGCAAAAGCTGGAAGTATCGCAATTAACGCAAGGAAGAAAGCTCCAGGTAATGTAATGCGAGACATGATAACGTCAATAAATTCCGCCGTATTCTTTCCAGGTTTAATTCCTGGGATAAAGCCATTATTGCGCTTCATATCATCTGCCATCTGTGTTGGGTTAATGGTAACTGCAGTATAAAAATAGGTAAATACTATAATTAATAATGCGAATACAAAGTTATACCAAAAACTCGTATAATTAAATAAAGATTTCATAAATCCACCAAATTCATGTGAATTAGTGAATAATGAAGAAATTGAAATGGGAACAAACATAATTGCTTGAGCAAAAATGATAGGCATAACACCTGCAGCATTAACCTTTAATGGTATATACTGACGAGCACCACCTACTTGCTTATTACCAACTACTCGTTTTGCATATTGAACTGGAACTTTACGTACGCCTTGTACTAATAAAATTGCACCAGCAATAACAACAAGTAAAACGACTAATTCAATAAGGAACATCACAAGACCACCAGCACTAATATTGCTAAATCTTGAAGTAACTTCTTGAATAAACGCTTCAGGTAAACGTGCTATAATTCCCACTAAAATGATCATAGAGATACCATTACCAATTCCTTTATCAGTAATACGCTCTCCAAGCCATAAAATAAACATACTACCTGCAGCCAAAATAATGGTTGAGGTAATCATAAACACTGTCCAATCTAATGAAGCATTAAGGGCCATTCCGGCCTGTGCTCTAAGATTTAGGAGGTAAGCAGGGGCTTGAACCAACAATATACCGATAGTTAAATAGCGTGTATATTGATTCATTTTTGTTCTACCACTCTCACCATCTCGTTGCAGCTTTTGAAAGTAAGGAACCGCTATCCCAAGTAATTGTATCACGATGGAAGCCGAAATATACGGCATTATTCCTAATGCGAAAATTGAAGCATTAGAGAACGCACCACCAGAGAACATGTTAAGCAAAGCTAACAAACCCTCACTAGTTTGGTTCTGCAATTGAGCCAAATCAGCAGGGTTAATACCGGGCAATACTACAAAAGAGCCGAAACGATAAATTGCAACAAATAATATGGTAATGAGGATCCGGTTTCTCAGATCCTCAATACTCCATATATTTTTTAATGTTTCAATAGCTTTTTTCATTAAATCAGAGTTTTATCGCTTTACCACCAACAGCTTCGATAGCTGCAATGGCAGTCTTAGAAAATGCACTAGCTTCAACATCTACTTTTGATGTTAGCTCGCCATCACCTAAAACTTTTACTGGCTCGCCAGCGGTAGCTAGTCCAGCTTTGATAAATTCATTAAGACCAATTTTATCAAGTTTTGTTGCTTCAACTAATTGTTGAACAACATTTAAATTGATTGGTTTGAATTCAACTCTATTACCATTTTTGAAACCAAATTTAGGTAAACGACGTTGTAGAGGCATTTGACCACCTTCAAAACCAACTTTTTTCTTGTAACCTGATCTTGATTTTGCACCTTTATGTCCACGTGTAGATGTACGTCCAAGACCAGAACCGATACCACGACCGATTCTTCTACTTGAATGAGTAGATCCACATGCAGGTTTTAAGTTACTTAAGTTCATATCTTAATCTGTTTTTTCAATTATTATCACTCAACAATGGTAACTAAGTGTTTCACCTTCTCTACCATACCAAGTATTGATGGAGTACTTTCGTGCTCAACAACTCGGTTTAGTTTACGAAGTCCCAATGCATCAAGAGTTTTTTTCTGATCTTTAGGAGCTCCGATTCTACTTTTAATTTGTTTAATCTTAATAGATGCCATTTATATATCTCCTATCCTTTAAAAACTCGTTCAACACTAATTCCTCTATTTTGAGCAACCATTCTTGCATCACGTAACTCTTCAAGAGCTAACACTGTAGCTTTTACTAAGTTGTGAGGGTTAGAAGAACCTTTTGATTTTGCTAAAACGTCAGTAATACCAACACTTTCAAGAACAGCACGCATAGCACCACCGGCTACAACACCTGTACCATGAGAAGCTGGTTTGATAAATACTTCAGCACCAGCAAAACGAGCTGATTGTTCGTGAGGTACAGTACCGTTTAAAACAGGAACTTTAATAAGGTTTTTCTTAGCTGATTCAACAGCTTTAGAAATAGCAGATGTTACTTCACCAGCTTTACCTAGTCCCCAACCAACAAGACCATCCTCATTACCTACGACCACAATTGCTGAGAAACTAAAAGTTCTACCACCTTTAGTTACTTTAGCAACACGGTTAATAGCAACAAGTCTATCTTTTAGTTCTACATCGTTAGCATTTTTAACTCTATTTCTTGCCATAATGATTAAAATTTAAGACCTCCTTTACGAGCAGCATCAGCCAACTCTTTAATTCTACCATGATATAAATAACCACTACGGTCAAAAACTACAGTTGAAATACCAGCTTCAATTGCTTTTGTAGCAATAGTTTCACCAACTTTAGTTGCTTGATCTTTGTTAGCAGCTAAGTTAAGACCTAATGAAGAAGCTGAAACCAATGTTTTACCAGATAGGTCATCAATAATCTGCACGTAAATTTGCTTATTACTTCTGAAAACGCTCATTCTTGGACAAGAAGAAGTTCCAGAAATCTTATTTCTAACCCTATATCTTATTTTTCTTCGTCTTTCTATTTTTGTTGTCATAACTATATAAATTTACCGATTTTATTTAGCTGCAGCAGCTTTACCAGATTTTCTACGAATTTCTTCGCCAACAAATTTAACACCTTTACCTTTATAAGGTTCTGGTTTACGGAAAGAACGTATTTTAGCACAAACTTGGCCAAGTAAATGCTTGTCACAAGATTCGAGCAAAATAAGAGGATTCTTATTTCTTTCAGATTTAGCTTCAACTTTAATCTGAGAAGGTAATTTCAATAGAATGCTATGAGTAAATCCTAGGTTTAACTCTAGAATATTACCTGGTTGAGTTGCCGCACGGAAACCAACACCAACAAGTTCCATTTGTTTTGAATAACCTTCTGATACACCAATAACCATATTGTTTATTAGTGCACGGTAAAGACCGTGATATGCACGTTCTTGTTTATCATCACTATTACGACTCAACACTACTTCATCATTTTCAATAGTAACAGCTATTGAAGAATGAAGAGTTTGAGTTAACTCTCCCTTTGGACCTTTTACAGTAACAACATTATTATCAATGCCTACAGTAACTCCAGCGGGTATACTAATGGGTAATTTTCCTATTCTTGACATATCATTCCTCCTATTAATATACGTAACATAAAACTTCACCGCCAACTTTTAGTTCGGAAGCTTCTTTATCAGTTATTACACCCTTGGAAGTAGATATTATAGCAATACCCAAACCGTTAATAACACGTGGCATATCTTTATATCCAGTATACTGACGTAAACCTGGAGTAGATACTCTAGTTAATTTTTTAATTGCATTTACTTTGTTTACTTTATCGTATTTCAATGCAATTTTGATGGTACCTTGAGGACCATCTTCAACAAACTTATAATTAAGGATGTAACCTTTTTCAAAAAGAATCTTAGTGATATCTTTTTTTAAGTTTGAAGCAGGAATTTCAACTACTCTGTGATTTGCAATAATTGCATTTCTTAATCTCGTTAAGTAGTCTGCTATTGGATCAGTCATATTATAAAAATTAAATTAATCAGGACAATCCTGACAATATTTAAAAAATTACCAACTTGCCTTTTTTACACCAGGGATTAAACCGTTAGATGCCATTTCACGAAATTGAATTCTTGAAATACCAAACTGACGCATATAACCTCTAGGACGACCAGTCATTGTGCAACGGTTATGAAGTCTTACTGGAGAAGCATTTCTTGGAAGCTTCTGTAACTCATCATAATCACCTGCTGCTTTTAGCTCTGCTCTCTTTTCGGCATATTTGGCTACTAATTTAGCACGCTTTACTTCGCGTGCTTTCATTGATTCTTTTGCCATATATATAAATCTTTATTTAGCTTGTTTAAAAGGTAAACCAAACTCTTTCAACAATGCATAACCTTCTTCATCTGTTTCTGCAGAAGTTACAAAGGTAATATTCATTCCGAGAATTTTAGTAATGCTATCGATATTTATTTCAGGGAAAATAATTTGTTCCTGAATACCTAAGGTATAATTACCACGGCCATCGAATTTACTATTAATACCCTTAAAGTCACGGATACGAGGCAAAGCTACACGAACTAGTTTTTCAAGAAATTCGTACATACGTTCACGACGTAAAGTGACCATAACACCAATAGGCATTTGTTTACGCAACTTAAAGTTAGAAATATCCTTACGGGAAATAGTAGCAACAGCTTTCTGTCCTGTAATTGCAGATATTTCATTAATAGCTACATCAATAATTTTTTTATCAGCTACTGCTTGACCAAGACCTTGGTTAATAACGATCTTAGTTAGCTTTGGAACTTGCATAGCTGAAGTATACTGGAATTGTGACTGTAATGCAGGCACAATACGCTCTACATATTCTTTCTTAAGGCTTGCAGTATTACTCATTATTTAATCTCCTCCCCTGATTTTTTTGAATAACGTACTATTGGTCCATTAGAACCTTCTCTCTTACGTCCAATTCTAGTTGGTTTGCCAGATTTTGGATCAACTACGTTCAAGTTAGAAATATGAATAGATGCTTCTTGTTTAACAATTCCTCCTTGAGGATTAGCTGCACTAGGTTTAGTACTTTTAGATACTAAATTAACACCTTCTACAATAGCTCTACTTTCATTGACAAGGACTTGCAAAACTTTACCTGTTTTGCCTTTGTCCTTACCTGTGTTGACGTAAACTGTATCGCCCTTTTTTATATGTAATTTACTCATTACTTAAGTCATTTACAAAATTAAAGTACCTCTGGTGCTAAAGATACAACTTTCATATTCTTTGAACGAAGTTCTCTTGCAACAGGCCCGAAGATACGACTACCTCTAATCTCACCTGCGCTATTTAATAAAACGCAAGCATTGTCATCAAAACGTATATAGGAACCATCAGCACGACGGATTTCCTTCTTAGTACGTACGATCAAAGCCTTTGATACTGCACCTTTTTTAATATCACTTGAAGGGATTACGCTCTTAACAGATACGACAATTACATCCCCTACAGAAGCATAGCGACGACGTGTTCCGCCTAACACGCGAATACACATCACTTCTCTTGCTCCACTATTATCACATACTACAAGTCTGGATTCTGATTGTATCATAATTACTTAGCTCTTTCGACTATTTCTACTAATCTCCATCTTTTTGTTTTACTCAATGGACGAGTTTCCATAATGCTAACTGTATCACCTACATTGCATTCGTTTTTCTCATCATGAGCATAGTACTTTTTCGTTTTACTAACGAATTTACCGTACATAGGGTGTTTTTCTTTGAACTTAGCTGCTACCGTAATAGTTTTATCCATACGATCACTTAAAACTACCCCTATTCTTGTTTTTCTTAAATTTCTTGCTTCCATTAAGCTCATCATTTATTGTTAAGTTCTCTCTGGCGTAAGTCAGATATCATACGCGCAATAGCCCTGCGTAATGATTTAATTTCTGCAGGGTTTTCTAAAGGAGAAATAGCATGATTTAAAACAACTTGTTGTAAATTAGCTTTTTCTGCCTCGATTCTTTCTGCTAAATCAGCAGTCGACATTTCTCTAATTTCTGCAATTTTCATACGTTAGGCTTTTTCATTAATATCAAAGTCGCGTCTTACAATAAACTTCGTAGTTACAGGAAGTTTTTGTGCAGCTAAGCGTAAAGCTTCTTTAGCTACTTCATATGGAACCCCTTCTACTTCAATAAGAATTCTACCTGGTGAAACAGGAGCAACGAAGCCTTCTGGAGAACCTTTACCCTTACCCATACGTACTTCTGCTGGTTTCTTAGTGATTGGTTTGTCAGGGAAGATACGAATCCATATTTGTCCTTGACGCTGCATATATCTAGTAACAGCAATACGAGCTGCTTCAATTTGTCTTCCAGTAATCCACTTTTCTTGTAAAGCTTTAATACCAAAAGAACCGAAAGCAAGCTGATGACCTCTTTGGGCATTGCCCTTCATACGTCCTTTTTGCTGTCTTCTGAATTTAGTCTTTTTTGGTTGTAACATAGTTTCCTAAAATTCAAATTCAATTAGCGATTATTTTTCTTTCTACGGAAGTTTTTGCCACCACGACGTCCACTTTCCTTTGTTTGTGTAAAGTTAGGAGCTAAATCTCTCTTCTCAAAAACTTCGCCTCTACAGATCCATACTTTAACACCTAGTAGACCTACCTTAGTTAAAGCTTCAGCATGACAATAGTCAATATCAGCTCTAAATGTATGTAATGGAGTTCTACCCTCTTTAAACATTTCTGAACGAGCCATTTCAGCTCCGTTTAAACGTCCAGAAATTTGAATTTTGATACCTTCAGCACCCATGCGCATAGTGTTAGCAATAGCCATTTTCACTGCACGGCGGTAAGCAATCTTACCTTCAAGCTGACGAGCGATATTATTCGCAACAATTACAGCATCAAGTTCTGGTCTTCTTACTTCAAAAATATTGATTTGAATATCTTTGCTTGTAAGAGATTTCAATTCTTCTTTTAACTTATCAACTTCTGAACCACCTTTACCAATGATAATTCCTGGTCTAGCAGTACAGATAGTGATAGTAACTAATTTTAGTGTACGCTCGATAACGACTCTAGAAACACTAGCTCTTGAAAGTCTAGCAGTAAGGTACTTACGGATTTTGCTATCTTCGTATAAATTATCGCGATAATCATTTCCACCATACCAGTTAGAATCCCATCCTCTGATAATTCCTAAGCGGTTACTTATTGGATTAACTTTTTGTCCCATCTATACCTTAATTTTGATCTTCGTTAGTATTTTTAGAATCAACGAATAGCGTAACATGATTAGAACGTTTACGAATTCTGTAAGCTCTACCTTGTGGAGCTGGTCTCATACGTTTTAGCATAGCACCACCATCAACAAAGATTTTAGTTACATATAGTTCACCAGTTTCTGCTTTTCGCTCATTTTTTTGTTCCCAGTTAGCGATAGCTGAACGTAAAAGTTTCTCAACTCTTTGAGCAGCTTCTTTAGAAGAAAACTTCAACACACCAAGTGCTTTGTTTACTTCCATCCCACGAATCATATCAGCTACATAGCGCATTTTTCGTGGAGATGTAGGAACATTATTCATCTTCGCAAAATACATGGTCTTACGGGCTTCTTTTCTTCTATCAGCCGATATTTTTTTTCTTGCTCCCATTATATTTAATACTTTTTTTATTCAATAAAGAACCTATTTTCTGTTACCTGAGTGACCTTTGAAAGTACGAGTTTGAGCGAATTCGCCTAACTTGTGACCTACCATGTTCTCAGTAACATAAACAGGAATAAATTTATTTCCATTGTGAACTGCAATTGTGTGTCCCACAAAATCTGGGGAAATCATTGAAGCTCTAGCCCATGTTTTAACGACATTTGACTTGCCGTTTTCATTCATTTCAAGAATTTTCTTCTCAAGTTTGATGTCGATATATGGACCTTTTTTTAATGAACGACTCATAAATTATTCAATTAATCAGTTTATTACTTTCTTCTCTCAATAATGTACTTAGATGAATGTTTCTTAGGAGCTCTTGTCTTAAGACCCTTAGCATATAAGCCATTACGTGATCTTGGGTGACCTCCTGAAGCTTTACCTTCACCACCACCCATTGGGTGATCAACTGGGTTCATTACCACACCTCTTGTGCGTGGACGACGTCCTAACCATCTTGTACGACCAGCCTTACCTGATCTTTCCAATGCGTGATCTGAGTTACCAACACTACCAATAGTCGCTTTACAAGCACTTAGTATTTGGCGAACTTCTCCTGAAGGTAATTTGATTACACAATATCTTCCTTCTCTTGAAGTAAGCTGAGCATAGTTACCTGCTGATCTTACTAAGGCTGCTCCTTGACCTGGACGTAATTCAATGTTGTGAATCACAGTACCCACTGGAATATTTGCTAGAGGAAGAGCATTTCCAATTTCTGGAGATGCAGTTTCACCTGACAATAAAGTCGCACCAACTTGCAATCCATTGGGAGCAATTATATATCTTTTTTCACCATCAGCGTAATACAATAACGCGATACGAGCCGAACGATTTGGATCATACTCAATTGACTTTACTACTGCTGGAACACCGTCTTTATTTCTCTTGAAATCGATAAAACGTAGTTTTCTACGATGGCCACCACCAAGGTAACGCATTGTCATGCGGCCTTTAGCATTTCTACCACCTGTAGCTCTTTTACCTGTTACAAGAGATTTCTCTGGTACACGTGCAGTAATTTCTTCAAAAGTACCAATAATTTTATGTCTTTGCCCCGGTGTAATGGGCTTCATTTTACGTACTGCCATTTCTATTAAATATTGCTATAAAAATCTATAGTATCTCCTTCTTTCAATGTTACAATCGCTTTTTTGAAAGCTTTTGTTTTACCACTGATGATACCAGCTTTAGTATAACGTACTTTTGATTTTCCGTTATACTTCATTGTGTTAACATCTGCTACAGTAACATTGTAAAGGGCTTCAACTTCTCTCTTAATCTCTAGCTTGTTAGCTTCAGGACGCACAATAAAACCGAAGCGATTATTTGCTTCAGTTAATGCTGTCATTTTTTCTGTAACTAACGGTTTTATAATAAATCCCATTATTTTCAGCCTCCTTTATTAAATTAAGATATTGTCAATAGCTGCTAAAGCACTTTCTGTAAGCACAAGAACTCCTGCACCTAATACACCATATGTATTTAGATGAGAAACAGTGTCTACTGTAGTACCTTCAATGTTACGAGCTGACAAATATACGTTTTTATTTGATTCTGATAAAATCATAAGTAGCTTTTTATCAGAAACTTTAAGATTTTTAGCGATTGAAATAAACTCTTTAGTCTTTGGAGCTTCAAAAGCAAAATCTTCAACTACTACAATTGCATTAGCCTGAGCCTTATATGTTAGCGCAGATTTTCTTGCAAGAGATTTAGTTTTCTTATTCAATTTGAATGAATAATCTCTTGGAGTTGGACCAAAAGCACGACCACCACCAACTAAAAGAGGAGATTTAATATCACCACGACGAGCTCCACCGCCACCTTTTTGGCGACCTAGTTTCTTTCCAGAACCAGTAATCTCGTTTCTTTCTTTGGTTTTGTGAGTACCTTGACGTTTGTTAGCCATGTGCTGCTTAACATCTAGATAGATAGCATGGTCGTTTGGCTCAATTCCGAAGATAGATTCGTTTAACGTAATCTTTCTTCCAGTATCTTCACCTTTAATGTTATATACGTTAACTTCCATTATTTCTCAATTAAAACGATTGAACCTTTGCAACCTGGAACTGAACCTTTAATTAGTAATAGATTATGTTCCGCGATTACTTTTAATACTTGTAAGTTTTGTACAGTTACTCTATCGCCACCTAATTGACCACCCATGCGCATACCTTTAAATACTTTTGCAGGGTAAGAACAAGCACCGATAGCACCTGGCTTACGTTGTCTGTTATGTTGACCGTGAGTTTGCTCACCAACACCACCGAAGTTGTGTCTTTTAACAACACCTTGAAAACCTTTACCTTTAGAGGTTCCTACAACGTCAACATAAGTTGTGTCATTGAATAGCTCTACAGAAACTGTATCACCTAAATTCAATTCGTTTTCAAATTCTTTGAACTCGGCCAAGTGTCTCTTTGGTGTTACTCCAGCTTTTTTAAAGTGACCCATCAATGGTTTTGATGTGTGCTTTTCTTTGTTTTCTAAGAAACCAAGTTGAACTGCTTCATAGCCTTCTTTTTCAACCGATTTCACCTGAGTAACTACACAAGGACCTGCTTCGATAACAGTGCATGGTACATTCTTACCATCGGCACTGAAAACGGATGTCATTCCGATTTTTCTTCCTAATAATCCTGGCATTTCAGTTAATTTTTTAATTTATCAAACTTTAATTTCTACTTCTACTCCACTAGGTAATTCAAGCTTCATCAGTGCATCTACTGTTTTAGCTGTTGAGCTGTAGATATCAATTAAGCGTTTGAATGAGCTTAGTTGGAATTGTTCTCTCGATTTTTTATTTACGAAAGTAGAACGATTTACTGTAAAGATACGTTTGTGAGTTGGTAATGGAATTGGTCCACTAACAATAGCACCAGTAGCTTTAACTGTTTTTACAATCTTCTCAGCTGATTTGTCAACCAAGTTGTGATCGTAAGATTTTAGTTTAATTCTGATTCTCTGACTCATAAAATTAATTTAATAATAAAATAATATTTATAATAATAGAACTATGCAGATTAAGAGTCATTCGCTAACCTGCATAGCCTATTTTGTATGTTATACTAAGTCTACGCGACCGTTTTGTTCTTCAAGAACTTGTTTAGCAATTGAAGAAGAAACAGGAGCATGGTGTGAGTAAACCATTGATGATGTAGCACGACCAGATGAAATAGTACGTAAAGCTGTAACGTATCCGAACATTTCTGCTAACGGAACTATAGCTTTAACAATACGAGCACCTGAACGGCTTGATTCCATACCTTCGATTTGACCACGACGTTTGTTTAAGTCACCAATAACATCACCCATACTTTCTTCTGGGGTAACTACTTCTAGTTTCATCATTGGTTCCATAAGAACTGGACCTGCTTTTTCACAAGCTTTCTTATAAGCTTGGATAGCACAAATCTCAAATGATAATTGGTCAGAGTCAACTGGGTGATATGAACCATCAATAAGAGTAACTTTCAATGAGTCTAATGGGTAACCAGCAAGAACACCATTCTTCATAGCTGTTTCAAAACCTTTTTGAACTGAAGGGATAAATTCTTTAGGAATATTACCACCTTTAATTTCATCAACGAATTGTAAACCACCTTTTGTAAAGTCTTCATCAACTGGACCAACTTTTACAATCATATCAGCAAACTTACCACGACCACCAGTTTGTTTCTTGTAAGTTTCACGTAATTGGATTTCCTTAGTTACTGCTTCTTTGTAGTTAACTTGAGGACGACCTTGATTACATTCTACTTTAAACTCTACACGTAAACGTTCGATAAGCACTTCAAGGTGAAGTTCACCCATACCTGAAATTACAGTTTGACCAGTTTCTTGGTCAGTTTTCACTGTAAAGGTTGGATCTTCTTCTGCTAATTTAGCAAGACCAGTACCCAATTTATCCATATCTTTTTGAGTCTTAGGCTCAACAGCAATACCGATAACTGGTTCTGGGAAGTCCATAGATTCAAGTACAATTGGGAAATCTTCATCACAAAGAGTGTCTCCTGTATGAATATCTTTAAAACCTACACCTGCACCAATATCACCTGCACCAATAGCTTCTACTGGATTTTGTTTATTGGAGTGCATTTGGAATAAACGAGATACACGTTCTTTTTTATTTGAACGAGTATTGTAGATATAAGAACCTGATGCTACTTTACCTGAATAAACACGGAAGAATGTCAAGCGACCTACATAAGGGTCAGTTGCAATCTTAAATGCTAAAGCACAAGTTTTATCATCTTCGCTAGGTTTTCTATCTTCTTCTTCACCTGTTTCAGGATTTACTCCTACCACATTTTCTGTGTCTAGTGGAGAAGGAAGGAAAGCACAAGCATAGTCTAATAACGTTTGAACACCTTTATTCTTGAAAGAAGAACCACAAAGCATAGGAACAACTTCCATTTTAATGGTTGCTGCACGCAAAGCTCTCATAACTTCTTCTTCAGTAATTGTAGATGGATCATCGAAGTATTTACCCATTAAAACTTCGTCAAATTCAGCTACTTTTTCAAGCATTTTATCTCTCCATTCTTGAGCTTCATCTTCTAGATCAGCTGGAATTTCTGTAACATCGAAATCAGCTCCTAGAGATTCATCATGCCAGTAAATAGCTTTCATTTTCACTAAGTCAACAAGACCAACGAAAGTTTCTTCAGCACCAATTGGCACAACGATAGGACATGGATTTGCTCCAAGTACATCTTTCATCTGACGAACTACTTCAAAGAAGTTAGCGCCAGAACGGTCCATTTTATTAACGTAACCGATACGAGGTACTTTATATTTATCAGCTTGTCTCCAAACTGTTTCAGATTGAGGCTCAACACCACCTACAGCACAGTAAGTAGCAATTGCACCATCAAGAACTCTTAATGATCTTTCTACTTCTACTGTAAAGTCAACGTGTCCTGGAGTGTCAATTAAGTTGATCTTATACATATCACCTAAGTATTTCCAGAATGTTGTAGTTGCTGCAGAAGTAATAGTGATACCACGCTCTTGCTCTTGCTCCATCCAGTCCATGGTAGCACTACCATCGTGAGTTTCACCAATTTTATGAGTTAATCCTGTGTAATACAGAATACGCTCAGAAGTTGTTGTTTTTCCGGCATC